>JAGQSN010000273.1:4330-13094 GCA_020439555.1 Acidimicrobiales bacterium
CGTAGAGGGCGTAGTCCGACACGCCCCGCTTGTTGTAGAGCACCTTGACGTGCGGGTCCTCGACGAGCTGGTAGCTGTCCCGGTCTCCCGTGACGATGATGACGTCGTCACCGCGTTCCTTGGCCAGGGTCGCCAGCGTGGCGATGATGTCGTCGGCTTCGATGCCGGACTTGTCGATCGCGGTGACCCCGAGCGTGTCGACGACCTGGCGCACCAAACCCATCTGCTGGCGGAGGATGTCGGGAGCGGCCTCCCGGTTCGCCTTGTAGTCGGGGTTGGCTTGATGGCGGAAGGTCGGTTCGGGCCGGTCGAACGCCACGGCGACGGCGTCGGGCGCGTGGTCACGGACCAGGTTGATGAACATCGACGTGAACCCGTACACGGCGTTGGTCACCTGCCCGGAAGCGGTGACCAGATCCGTGGGCAACGCGTGGAACGCCCGATACGTGAGGGAGTTCCCGTCGATGAGCATGAACCGCATGGCCGGAGCCTATGCAGCCCGACGACCAACCCTTTCCGTGGCCACGAGCACCCATCAACCGCCTTCCCGAACTCGCCCATCAACCGCCCTCCCGAAATGGCGTAGTTCTCCGTCGCGGTGCGACGTGGAACTACGCCGTTTCGGGGTGTGGGAGAGACGTCGGTGTGGGTGGCCGGTCGAGCAGATGGTGAGCGAGGGTTCGAACCACAAGGTCACCCTGGTGGCGCACCTCGTCGTAGGTGAACTCCAGAACCGTCCAGCCGAGCGCCACGAGGCGACGCCGTCGACGACGATCCCACTGAAAGGCCCGCAAGGTCCGGTGGTGTTCGAAGCTGTCGCACTCCACGGCGAGCATCCGATCCGGCCATGCCAGGTCCAGGTACGCCACGAAGTCGCGATCCCGAACCTGGAACTGGGTCACCGGCCGGGGGAGAACCGATGAGGCGATCAGGTCGAGAGTCAACCGCTCGAAAGCGCTGTCGACCACTTCCCCACCGGCCCGCGCATCGAGAAGTCGCCTGAGCCGAACGGTCCCGTTCCGTCCTCGGCGTGCAACCTCGAGGTGGCGGCGACGCAGCCGCAACAGCAGCGTCGGGTCGTCCTTCGTCGCTCCATCGATCGCCTCGCCGGCGCGCATGTCATGGGTGACTGCGGGAAGGTCGACCAGTGTGCGAACGATGCTCGTGCAAGGAATCGTGCCGACCTCCGAGATATCCGCTGCCACCAGATCCTTCGTTTCGTGGACCAACACGTCCGGCGGGCGCTGCCGACGGCCCCACCGCTCGACGAGCACCTCGACGGGTGCACGGTCGTTCCCACGCATTCCGTGCAACGCAGCAGCGGTTCGGTGCGAGGCGAGGGAACCAGGCAGCCAGAGGGTCGCGGCCTGCACCCTCTGGCGCCAGGAGACGGGTGCGCCGACGACCCGGTACACGCCCGGCATCACGCGTTCGAGAATCCCCTTCGAGACCATCGTCCGCATCTGCCGTTCGGAGACGTTCGCTCCAGCCGACTGTGAGCGGTGGATCACACCGCTCTGTCGCCTCGCGAGTTCCATCAGTTCAAGACTCAACGCTTCTCCAACCGTCGGGAGCGGAACCGCTCCGCCGATCTGTCGGGAAGGCGCCGAGCAGACTGCCTCTGACGGCCGTCGACCGCAACCCCAAACGTGAAGAATCGAGCTTGCCCACCTATAGTCGATCGCCCCAACATCGAAATGGCGTAGTTCTCCGTCGCTGTGCGACGTGGAACTACGCCATTTCGATGGGGAGAGGGGGCGGCAGCTCAGGCGAAGGTGGCCGAGCCGTTCGCGCCGGGTTCAGGGGGTGAGTTCGCCGTCGAGGACTCGCTGGGCGATCCCCCGCATCGTCTGGCGTTCCCGCATCGCGGTCTTCTGGATGAACCCGAAGGCGTCGGACTCCGACATCCCGTTCTTGTCCATCAACTGACCCTTCGCGCGGTCGACGACCTTGCGCGTCGCGAGCTGCTCCTCCAGGGACGTCGCCTGGTCGTGGAGGTCCTTCAGCTCGCGGAACCGGCCGAGGGCCACCTCTATCGCGGGCAGCAGGTCGGCCTTCTGGAAGGGCTTCACCAGGTAGGCGAGTGCACCGGCGTCGCGTGCCCTCTCGATCAGGTCGCGTTGGCTGAACGCCGTGAGGATCAGGACGGCGGCACGCCGTTCCCCTGCTATCTCCCGCGCTGCCGACAGTCCGTCGAGGCCGGGCATCTTGATGTCGAGGATGGCGACGTCGGGTTCGAGTTCACGTACCAGTTCGACGGCTTCGTCCCCGCGGCCGGTCTCGGCCACGACTTCGTAGCCCTCTTCTTCGAGGGTCTCCTTGAGGTCGAGCCGAATGATGGCCTCGTCCTCGGCGATCACGACACGGGTGGGCACCGTTGCACTCCTGTGTGTTTCCAATGGGGCAGAGCCGATCAGCTCCGCGTTGCGACGAGTCGATCCAGAAGATCGTCCTGGTTCGACTCGAGTTGACGTATCTCGGCGAGAAGCTCGTCGCGGTGGCGCTTCATGGCGTCGGCATGGCGTTGGGTATCGCGATGCTCCCGCTCGGCCAGCGGCGTCTCCGACACCAGTGCCCGGAGACGTGCTTCTTCGGCTTCCTCGGCCAGGTGGGCGAGTTGTTCGTCGGCGACAGCGAGATCGCGCGACAGGGCCTTCAAGCGTTCCGAGACGTCCCGGAGGCGTCTTTCGATCAGCGTGCGGCCCACGCAGCCGAGTGTAGTGACCACCCCGCCGGGTGCAGATCCCACCGCCTGTGGTGAGTGCCCGGGCTGAGCACTGGATCTGGACATCCCGGACTGTTGACCGCGAGACATTCGGGACGACGGGGATTTCGAAGACGCGTCCGATCGTCGCCGCGACGTCCGTCGATGCCTGCACCGTAAGCGAAGCCGCACGGACCGACGGCGCCGCACGGTCTCGAGCCAACGAACTCGTCGCTCGCTGTCGCATCGAAGTTGACGCGGGGTTGGAACCGCAGTGACAACGCCTACAGAAGAGGCTCGCGCCCCGATATCGTCGGGATGGTTCGAGCGAAGGGGGTGGCGATGACTGGCCTCGAGGTCGACTACTTGGTCATCGGCGCTGGAGCGTCCGGGATGGCGTTCGTGGATGCGTTCGTCGCGCTGGATCCCCAGGCCGAAGTACTGCTCGTCGATCGACGCCACCGACCGGGAGGACATTGGATAGACGCCTACCCCTTCGTGCGACTCCATCAACCGTCGGCGACCTACGGCGTCGCCTCTCGACATCTCGGCGATCGGCGCATCGACGGGTACGGGGCCAACGCCGGCTTCTACGAACGTGCAACCGGCGCTGAGATCGTCACCTACTACGACAAGGTGCTCGAAGAGGTGCTGTTGCCCACCGGGCGGGTCCGGTTCCGCGGCATGACCGACCATCGAGTTGGGAATGGGGGCGGACACGCCCTCGTTTCGCTTCTGACGGGCCATGTAACGACTGTGCACGTGCGGCGCCGGGTGGTCGATGCGACCTACACGGCTTCGTCGATCCCCTCCAGGCATGTCCCCGCGTTCACCGTGGAGGAGGGCGCACCTTTCGTACCGCCCAACGATCTCGTGAGGCTGGAGGCCCCGGCGGCGGGTTACACGGTCATCGGGGGCGGCAAGACCTCCATGGACACCTGCTGTTGGCTCATGGAGTCAGGAGTGGACCCGGATCGGATCCGATGGGTGCGAGCCCGCGACGGCTGGTTCTTCAACCGGGCGTACACGCAACCGCTCGAACAGGTCGGCTCGTTCATGCAGTTGCAGGCTCGCTGGCTCGCTGCCGCGGCAGCCGCTTCTGACGCGCACGATTTCGCCAGCAGACTCGAAGCGGCCGACGTCTTCCTCCGGATCGATCGCCAAGTCGTGCCGACGATGTTCCGGGGAGCGACCGTGTCCGTCGACGAAATCGAGGCGCTGGGTTCGATCGGCGATGTTGTGCGACTCGGACGCGTGCGCCATGTCGGCCGTGACCGGATCGTCCTCGACGGCGGCGATCTCCCGACCGGAGCGGACCATGTCTATGTCGACTGCACAGCGGCTGGCGTGCCGGCCACGACTGTCCGGCCAGTTTTCGAGCCGGGTCGCATCACGCTTCAGATCATCACCCTCGGGTTCGTCCCGTGGAGTGCAGCCACGATCGGCGCTGTCGAGGCGTTGAAGGACGACGACACGGTTCGGAACCACCTCTGTCCACCCCTCGTGTTCACGGGCCACGTCGACGACATCCTCGAGTTCGCCAGGGTCGGCCTCGAGGGCCTCGGCGCGCGCAGTGCCGACAAGGAGATCTCCGCCTGGACGGACTCCTGCCGGCTCAACCCCTCGATGGGAGCGTCCCGTCACCTCGATGACCCCAGGGTCAAGGATGCCTACACCGTCATGGGGAAGACGTTCTTCCCCGCCGTCGAGAACCTTCGGCGTCTCACCTGAACCAGATCGGACCGGGCCGCGAACATCGCGACAGGCCAACACCGGGAGAACACCCGCCGAGACCCGTTGGAACACCGCAGAATTCAGAAGTCCCGGCCCCTGAGGGCCCTGGCGTCCGGATGTCTCGCGACATCACATGAGTGCCCGGGGCGGGATTTGAACCCGCACGCCCTTTCGGACAGCTGATTTTGAGTCAGCCGCGTCTGCCATTCCGCCACCCGGGCAGGTGGACCGTGTCGCAGCGTACCTGAGCCCGTGGCCCGGCCCGACAACGGTTCGGTCGCCGTCAGCCTTCGGCGAGCGCCTTCAGCAGGTTCTTCGGCGTGTCCTTCGGGCTGATCTTCGGCCACGCGGCTTCGACTTTGCCCTTCTCGTCGACGAGGAAGGCGGAGCGGACGATGCCCATGAACTTGCGGCCGTACATGGAGCGCTCGCCCCAGGCCCCGTAGGCCTCGGCCGTCTTGTGCTCCGGATCGGACAACAGGGTGAAGCCGAGTTCGTACTTGGCGTCGAACTTCGCGAGCTTCTCCGGTGCATCGGGGCTGATCCCGAGGATCACCGTGTCGCCGATGTCATCCGCGATGTCCCGCAGACCACACGCCTGTGTGGTGCAGCCGGGCGTGTCGGCCTTCGGGTAGAAGTACACGAGGACCTTGCGGCCCTTGAAGTTCGAGAGGCGCACCTTCTCGCCGGACTGGTCGGCGAGGTTGAAGGCGGGAGCGCGGTCACCTGCTGAGAGTGCGTCGGCCATGGGCGGCAACCTAGCCCGGCGGCACCTGCGACCTTTCGGTCAACGTCCGGGTAGCGGCTTGGGGCCGCCGCCGGGACCGAAGAACGCGCCCTTCGGGCGTCCGTGACAGTGGAAGTGGTCCGGGATCGTGCGCATGTCCGCGTCGTACCAGAAGCCGCCGTGGCTGTCACCGAACCGCTCCTCGGCGACCCGGGCCAGTTCGCCGAGCATGTGTTCGCGATCATCGTCGGACGGGTCGGTCCCGTGGCGCTTCCAGACCACCATCGGCGTCGCGCACTGGTAACAGTCGGCGATCCAGCAGACGTCGTCCTCGTGGTACCAGGGCGTGATCTGCTCGGCCGTGCAGAGCAGGCAGTCCTGCACGCTCGGAAGGTCTGCGGTCATGGGCCGCACGCTAGGACCCTGCACCGACACGTTGATGGAACCCGAGCTCGCCGGGACGACGGGACGGCTCCTGGGACTGGTGCCGCTACCGTCGCAGGACATGAGCAACCTGGGCCCGGCCGGAAGCGGCTACGTCGTCGTCCCCGATTCGGGTTCCGGCCCGGGGGTGCTCGTTCTGCACTCCTGGTGGGGTCTGACACCGTTCTTCACCGGTGTCTGCGACCGCTTGGCCGACGAGGGTTTCGTCGCGCTCGCGCCCGACCTGCACGGTGACGGTGCCACGGCCGACACGCCCGACGAGGCCGAAACCCTGCTGGCTTCGACGGACCCGAACCGGACGGCGAACCTCGTGGTCTCGTCGTTGTCGGCGTTGCGGTCGATGCCCGCCACACCCGAAGGCCGCGTCGGTGTCCTGGGCTTCTCGATGGGTGCGTCCTGGGCGCTGTGGGCCGCGACCCGCTTCCCCGACGACGTCGCAGCGGTGTCGGTGTACTACGGCGATCAGAACATCGACTTCGGTGCGGCGAGGGCCGCGTTCCAAGGACACTTCGCCGAGTACGACGAGTTCACCTCACCGGACGACGCGAACTACCTCGAGGCCAGGCTGCGGCTCGACGGTCACGAACCCGAGTTCCACCGCTACGACGGCGCAGCCCACTGGTTCGCGGAGTCCGACCGGACCGCTGCCTACGACCAGGCCGCAGCGGACCTTGCCTGGTCGCGAACCGTCGAGTTCCTCCACCGTCACCTCGACTAGCGCAGGTCCGACGACCGCCGCCGCAGCGACCCGCGAACCGGCCCACCGCCGGTCCCCCGATACGGTGACCCGCATGTCCCGCCTGATGCGTTCCGTCGGCATCGTCGTGTTGTGCCTCTGCGTCACGAGTGCCGCCACGGCATGTTCATCCGAGGACGGAGGAGGGAGTTCGGACGGTCCGACCGCACCGGTGTCGATCCTCCCTCCGAAGTCCGCCACGTCAATTCCTTCGAAGCCAAACTCGTCGACGACCCGGCCCGCTGCCACGACCACGACCCTTCCCCCACCCGTCGGATCCCCCGACGGCCCCTCAGCGGCGATGGCTATCTACAACGCATGGGTCGCGAACGACAAGGTCGCAGCCGCGCGGGTGGCCGAACCGGCCGCGATCGCAGCGATCTGGGCGGCCGCACCCGGTCCGTACGAGCTCTACCGCGGATGCGACACCGGCGAGTTCGACACCGGCGGTTGCATGTTCCGTGACCGCTCGACGAATCACACGATCCAGATCGACCTCACCAAGCGCAACGGCATGTGGGTCGTCACGGGCGCCTTCTACAGCGAGTCCTGAGCGTCGAGCGCTGCTCTCAGCGAACTGACGAAGTCGTGGATCTGTTCGGGTGACTCGCCGTCGAGGATGCGCCGGACGATCGCGGTACCGACGATCACGCCGTCCGCCGGAGCGGCGACCTCGACGGCGTGTTCCGGCGTCGACACACCGAATCCCATGAGGACCGGCTTGTCGGTGACGGCCTTCAGGCGACCAGCGAGCACTGCACTGGTCTCCGCGACCGACGCCCTTTCGCCGGTGATGCCCATCAGGTTCACCCCGTACACGTAGCCGCGGCTCTGCTCGCACACCGTGCGCAGCCTGTCGTCAGGGGTGATGGGTCCAGCCAGCAACACCGTCTCGACCCCGGCGGCGTCCGCGGCTGCGCGCCACGGACCCTGTTCCTCGACCGGGACGTCGGGCAGGATCATCGCGGCCAGCCCGGCGTCGACCATCTCGCCGGCGAAGCGTTCCTCACCCATGTGGAACGGAAGGTTGTAGTAGGTCATCGCGACCAGCGGAACGTCGACGTCGAGCCGGCGGAGATCCGAGAAGATCGACGCCGGCGTCGCACCGGCGGCCAGCGCCTGCTCCGAGGCAGCCTGGATGACCGGCCCGTCCATCGCCGGATCCGAGAACGGGATGCCGATCTCGACCGTGTCGGCTCCCGCGTCCACGACCGCTCGGACGTGGTCGACCCAGCCGGGTAGACCGGCGGTGATGTAAGGACCCAACAACTTCCGGCCGCTGGAGCGAAGGCCCCGCAGGTACTCCTCCACCGGGCCAGGCGACGGCGGCTCGGGAAGCGGCCCACGGGTCCCGGCGTGATCGAAACGTTCGACTCCCTTCACGACAGGTCCCCTCCCAGGCGGTCCATCATCTGAGCGACGTCCTTGTCCCCGCGTCCCGACAGGTTCACCACGACCGTCCTCCCCGCCAGGGCAGCCGCCTCCCGGATCACCCACGCAACGGCGTGCGCGGACTCCAGAGCGGGGATGATGCCCTCGGTCCGGCTGAGGACCTGGAACGCCTCTACGACCTCGTCGTCGGTGACCGACGGATAGATGGCCCGCCCGATGTCGGCGAGGTGGGCGTGCTCGGGTCCCACGCCCGGGTAGTCCAGACCCGCCGAGATCGACTCGGCCTCCTCGATCTGCCCCCACTCGTCCTGCATCAGGAACGACGTCATGCCGTGCACGACACCCGGCACGCCGCGACCGACCGCCGCGCCTCCCGCCGGTTCGACACCCACCAGCTCGGCGGTCGTGTCGGCGAAGCCGGCGAAGATCCCCGCCGCGTTGGATCCGCCGCCCACGCAGGCGACCACGAAGTCGGGGTCGGCCCCACCGAGGAGCGCGCGGCTCTGCTCGCGTGCCTCGTCGCCGAGCACCCGGTGCAGTTCGCGGACCATCCACGGGTACGGATGCGGACCCATGACCGAACCGAGGCAGTAGTGCGATCGCTCGACGGTCGCGACCCAGTCGCGCATCGCCTCGTTCACGGCATCCTTCAGGGTGCGGCTGCCTGACATCGCGGGGCGGACCTCGGCACCTAGGAGCCGCATCCGGAACACGTTGAGCTTCTGGCGCTCCATGTCCACCTCGCCCATGTAGACAACGCAGTCGAAACCGAACAGTGCCGCTGCGGTCGCCGTGGCGACACCGTGCTGGCCTGCGCCGGTCTCGGCCAACAGCCTCGTCTTGCCCATCCGCTTGGTGAGGAGCGCCTGGCCGAGGACGTTGTTGATCTTGTGGGAGCCGGTGTGGTTGAGGTCCTCGCGCTTGAGCAGCAGCCGGATGCCCAGCTCCTCGCCCATCCGGTGGCACTCGGTGAGCGGCGAGGGGCGTCCGGCGTAGTCGCGCAGCAGCCCGTCGAGCTCGGCCCGGA
>JAGQSN010000274.1 GCA_020439555.1 Acidimicrobiales bacterium
GGCGACGACATCGTGCCGATCCCCGGCACCAAGAGGGTCCGCTACCTGGAGGAGAACCTTGCTGCAGCAGACGTGGCCCTGACCGCCGAGGACGCGGCCCTCCTCGACTCGGTCTCCGTGGACACTCCCCGCTACAGAGATCCCGCCAGCGTCAACGTCTCGACCCCACCGCTGCCGGCGTCGCAGTGACCGGGGCCTCGCCCCGGGCTTGCCGCCGGAGGAGATCGTCGAGTCGATCGACGGACAGGATCGCCACAGCGGGTCGTCCTGCGAGGTCCTCGACCACCGGATCCGCCATCTTCGGTCGGGTCGTCCGGACCCAGGAGCGAACCAGTTCCCGGCTGAGCTCGTCTCCTTCCGCCTGGAGGACCAGCACGATCTCCGACGAGCAGCCGCCGGACACCGTCCCCGAATCGCCCAGCGCAAGGTTCAGGATCCTCGCACCGCGACGAGCGTAGAAGGACACGAGTTCGCTCTCGACCGCTACGCGCCCTGCCAATCGGTCGTCGGCAGAGCCCGCTCCGCCCGCGACCTCGATCCTGGCCAGCACCGCCGGAACGTGCTCCTCGTGCCACCGAGCGCCAAGGTGCTGGAGAAGCATGGAGGCGACCCCTTCCGCACGGTGGTCTGGGTGCGTGACGATGTCGACCAGCTCGCCGACTTCCCCGGGTGGCATCCGGACGAGTGCAGCAGCCATCGGACCTTCACGGTTCCGCACGACGGTCATGGACAACGGGTCGGACGGGTTCAACAGTTGTCGCCTCAGGTCGTCACGTTCAGGCCTTCCCCGCCGCCCCGCAGTCGAGAGCACCTCGTCGAGAACGACGTCCAGGTCTCGAACGGCGAAGCTGGGTCGCCGTGTCGACGGGATCCAGCGTCGACCGGTCACGAGCTTCTCGTGGTCGACTATCTCGATGCCGTCGGCGTCGTCCCCTCTCGCACGCCACAACACGATCAGACCGGTCACGAGTGCAACGACGACCGACAGTTGCAGCATCGCCAGAACCAGAGACGCCGTGGTCGTGATCCGCACTCCGACCGAATCCGCGATAGCGCCGATCACGGTGCCGCGAAGCCAGTCCAGGGCGCTCGTCACACCGACGACGCCGAGGACTGCGAGAAGGAGATCGAGCCGGCGCAGGTGAGCTGCGGACTGGCGGTCCCGCTGCTCCTGGAGTGCCTTCTCACGCTCCTGCTCGTATGTCTTGCGGCGTTCGGCGAGTGCCGTGATGCGCTCCTGCTGTTCCACGAGCACCGCCGCCATCGCGTCGATCGTGGCGCTGAAGCGCGCCGCGCCCCCGGCTTCCACGATGCCGTCGACCAGCGCCCTCTCGGTCGCCGATCGAACCAGTTGCGGGGAGTCGAAGTGACGCAACCAGAGCCTCAGGCGTGTCACTCGTTCGGTGATCTCCGCGCTCAGCCGGACCAGGTGGGCGAGAGTCGAGTCCACTCCGGCCGCGTCGTCGATGAGCCGGGTCATCCGACCGACCTCTGCTGTCAACCACACCGACCAACTCGTGTAGACGCCCTTCAGGGAAACCGCCAGGAAGGCGATCTGTTCGTAGTGGAGGACCGACCAGTTCGGCTGCTCCGGCATCCAGAGAACGGTCACGTCCTGGACGCATGTCAGGCGGTCCCGCGGCATTCCCAACCCGTCGAGCAAGTTGTCGACAGGTGGTCCTTCGATCCGAGTCCAAGTCTCGACGCTTATGGGTTGGAGACGTTGAGGGATGCGCAGGACCGCGGCGCCGGGGACCTCGTCGTCGGGAATTCCGTGACCGTCACGTGAGTCGCCGGGCGCACGGTGGCGGGCTTCCGGCATCGAACGATCCTCGCCGCCGCGTTCCCCGAGCGAGCCGGTGGGCGCGGGATGCACCTCCTCCTGTGTCCCGTCGGGATGGATCGCGAGCGCCCTGTCGACACGAACGACCACGTGGGCTGCAGCGTGGACGTCGGTGAGGCTCACGGCGAGTGTCGGATCCCCTGTCCCGATCAACTCCGACGCGACTCGTGGGATCGCTTCGGTGATCGTCTCCGCATACTGGACGAGGCGCGACCACTTGTGGTCCTCCACGGAGGTGATCTTCTCGATCCCGACCTGGAAGCATCCCCGGCGAATGTGTTGGTCCAGGTCCTGAGGGGACCACGGCGGGGGGCGTTCGTCCTCGACGAACAGTCCGTCGGACTTCCTGAACAACCGGGCGGTGTCGGTCCTGAGGGAGATCGCCAGGTAGTGATTGCCCAGTGATGAGACGGTCACTGTCGCGTCCACGTCCTCCCAACGTTCACCGTCGGCGGTCTCGATCGTCAACGACGGAAGGACAAGGGTGGTCGCATCGTTGTCGACGTGCACTGTCTGCTGCGGGCCGGACGTCACCCAGGCGTCGGTGAGGATGGCCGGCTGCACCTTCGCCTCCATTCCCGCCAGGACGATCGGTTTGTTCTTCTCTCCTCGTGACCGGACGGCGTCGTGCAGTTCCGTCGGGTCATGATCTGGAAGCCCGAACGGGTACATGATCGTCACCTCGGCCTCGACGAGGTGGAACACCGGGGCTGCACTCGTGACGAGTTCCTCGATCGCAGCGAGGCTGCGGTCGTGAGAGCGGAGTTCCGTGGCGAGAACCGGGTCCAGCGGTGGTCTGGTGAGATCCGGTTCGTCGAGTCGTTCGATGGCGCAACGGGTGACGGCCCTCGCGTGGGCCAACTCACCCGCCAGCACCTCGAGACCCTTGACATCTCCCCCCGGCGCGGTCCGGGCGCGGAGATGCCTCCTCCACTGGTCGGTGACGCGACCTATCTCGACCAGGGCTCCGTAGTAGACGTCGATCGCTTCGACATCGCTGCGGAGGAGGTCCACGACAGGACCCAACTCGCCCGCAGTCGAAACGTCGGCGAGGATCTGTTCGATCGGTGCGCGCGCCTTCAGGGCCTGCCGGGATTCGTGCACCATCGCGCACGGGCTTCCACCGAAGAGGGCCACCTCGATGTTCACCTGGTGGGCGAGCGTGCGAAAGGTCGCATCCAGTGCCCGTAGGACCAATTGGGTGTCGCCGGTGGCGCTGTCCGCCCGAGCGGCGGCCTGCTCGGATGCTGCAACGGCCATCAACACGAGGGCGTCGTGATGGTCCGTGTGCTCCCACTCGATCAGGAGCTTGAGGTAGGTCCAGGTCAGGACCATCACCTCGCCGACCTCGGGCAAGTTCACCGACTCGCCGTACGAAGCGGAACCCACCCCACGCCGGTAGGTGCGCCCCCGTTTGCACAGCTCGTCCAGTTGACCGGCGACCGTCGCTCCATCGGGTCTGTTGGCCATTCGACGGGTCTGCGTGTCGTCCATGGCCGTCTTCCACGCCCCGTCCAACAGCGCAGCGATTCCGCCCTGCACTGGCTCGAGACGGCTGCTGAGGAACGCTGTGAAGGCTGTTTGACGACGATCGTCCCACTCGGCGGCGATCCGGTCCCACACACATCGGTGATCTTCGCCGACCTCCTCGCATCGGGGGCACGCCGCCTGGACACCGTCGAAGGAGTCACGGGTGTCAACGTGGCTCATCCGTCACCCTCCCCCTGGGTACGCCTCCCTGTGACGTCACCCCGGGACCGAACCGTACAGAAATCTCGGTTCCCGTGCTCCCGTCAAGGCTGCCGAGGTCGGTTGCTCCGTCGATGGTCGCCACCGCCGCCAGATCCGCCAGGTCGATCACCTCGATCGCGTTGCGGCCCACGAGAAGGTTGCGCACCGGCTCCACCTCCGATCCCGCTTTCGTCCCCGGCGGGGCGTACGCGTCGATCCATCGTTCCACCACCTCGACGGGAATCGAGTCGATTCCGTCAGGGCCGAGCACGAGGAGCAGCATGTGCGGTACCGGTTCACCGGCGTCGCCGAGGGACGGTTGGATCCACGGCAGGTCGAGCACCCGAGCCCCGTGCCGCCTGTAGAAGTCGACGCGTGCCTGCGGTCGTTCGTCGGGGCCGTCGGGCCAGATCCTCGGGTCGTGAACCTCCGCCAGGACCGCCGCAGCACCCGAGGATTCCCACTTCCGACGAAGGTGTTCGAGCAACAATCCGCCGCTGCCCTTGCCCCTACCCCCCGGACGCGCAGCGAGGTACGCGAGCAGGTGAACCTCACCTCGGCCGTGCGGTTCGTCGACACCGGCCGCCGCCACCGTCGTGTCGTCGACGAGCAGCGACGCCTCGAGAAGTCCTTCGCGAACCATCGCGACGAAGTCGTCACGACTTCCCAGTTCGTCGGCTGAGAAGGACGGACGAAGCACCTCGTCGTAGGCCTGCGCGAGCAACTCGAGATCGCTCGTGCCCGGATCCAGATCGACGACGATCGACGCACCCATCGCGGGATCATCCATCGAGTCGAACCCCCTGTCCACCCCTTGAGCCGACCCGACTCGATCTCACCGGCAGAGGTGCCTTGACACCTGGGGATCAAGTGCGAAACGATTGCTCTTGATGCGCGCCGCCACCCACCTCCTTCTCCTTATGTAGGCACGTGACGCGTCGCGCCGACGTCACGTGCCGAAGCTCCTGAGCCTGCGGGCCGGGAGCTTCTTTCGTTTTCCGGCGCAGGCGAACCGCCAGCAGGACCGAAGTCTCAGAATCCACCAAGAACAACGCAGATCAGAACCGAGAACACGATGCCTCCGCAGAACGCGAACCCCAGGAAGATGCCGTTCGAGAAGTACCAGCCGTACGTGCCGGTCGACCTCCGCGATCGCACGTGGCCGGACCGTCGCCTCACCGAGGCACCCATGTGGTGCGCGGTGGACCTGCGTGACGGCAACCAGGCGCTCATCGACCCGATGGACCCCGAGCGCAAGCTGCGGATGTTCAACACCCTCGTGGCGATGGGTTACAAGGAGATCGAGGTCGGTTTCCCAGCGGCGAGCCAGACGGACTTCGACTTCATCCGCCAGCTCGTCGAAGAGGACCTGGTGCCCGAGGACGTGACCATCCAGGTGCTGACCCAGTGCCGGGAGGACCTGATCCGCCGCACGTTCGAGTCCATCCGCGGCGCCCGCCAGGCGATCGTCCACTTCTACAACTCCACGTCGACGCTCCAGCGAAGGGTCGTGTTCGGCCTGGACAAGGAGGGCATCACCGAGATCGCCGTCAACGCGGCGAAGATCTGCCGCAAGCTGGAGGAGGAGATCCCCGAGACCTACGTCCGCTACGAGTACTCGCCCGAGAGCTACACCGGGACCGAGGTCGACTACGCGGTCGAGATCTGCGAGGCCGTTGCCGAGGTGATCGAACCCACCCCGGAGAAGCGGCTCATCATGAACCTGCCGGCGACCGTGGAGATGTACACCCCGAACCTGTACGCCGACACGATCGAGTGGTTCCTGCGCACCGTGAAGAACCGGGACTCGATCATCCTGTCCCTGCATCCCCACAACGACCGTGGCTGCGCCGTCGCCGCCGCCGAGTTGGGAGTGCTCGCCGGGGCCGACCGGGTCGAGGGTTGCCTTTTCGGCAACGGGGAGCGCACCGGCAACGTCGACCTGGTGACCCTCGGCCTGAACCTGTTCAGCCAGGGCATCGACCCGAAGATCGACTTCGGTGACATCGACGCGGTGCGCCGCACCGCCGAGTACTGCAACCGCCTGCCTGTCCACGAACGTCACCCGTACGCGGGCGACCTCGTCTACACGGCGTTCTCCGGTTCGCATCAGGACGCCATCAAGAAGGGATTCGCCGCCCTGTACGCGGACGCCGAGGCGGCGGGACGTGGCCGTGACTACGAACGTTGGGAGGTTCCGTACCTGCCGATCGACCCGGCGCACGTGGGCCGCACCTACGAGGCGGTCATCCGGGT
>JAGQSN010000275.1 GCA_020439555.1 Acidimicrobiales bacterium
ACCGCGTTGAGCATGAGCTCGATGCACATGAACAGAACGAGGGCGTTACGGCGGACCATCACTCCGACGGCTCCGGCTGCGAACAGCACGGCGCTGAGGATCAGGTAGGCCTCCGGTGGCGGGGCCGATGCGAGCATCACTTGACAAGCTCCTCGGCAGGGTCTGCGGTCCCGTCCTCGGCCGACGGTCGAAGCTCGTCGGCGGGCAGGTGCTCGTCGACCTGGGCGTCAGGACGGAAGCGGGCCAGGGTCACGGCGCCGACGACGGCGATGACGAGCAGGACCGACGTGATCTCGAAGGCCCACAGGTAGTCGGTGAACAGCACGCGTCCGATCTGGACGGGGTTCGAGACGGCCTCCTCGATCGGGGCTGCGGTGGCGTGGGCCCCGGTGATCGCTCCGGCGACGACGATGAACACGAGCGCGGCCGCGAGGGCAACGCCGGCGACGATCGCCGCCGGCCTCTGCGCCGAGATCGGTTCGATCTCGAGGTCCTCCGCGGTGTCGACACCCAGCAGCATGATCACGAAGAGGAAGAGCACCACGATCGAGCCGGCGTAGACGATCACCTCGACCGCGGCGAGGAACTCGGCGTCCTGTGCGATGAACAGCACCGCGATGCCGAAAAAGGTTCCGATGAGGCTCACCGCCGCGTGAACCGGGTTCTTCTGGGTTATGACCCCGAACGCCCCGAGCACGCAGATGAGCGCACCGCCGATGAACACGGCCCACTCCATCAGTGACCACCTCCGTGGCCGTGGTCGTCGTGCCCTCCGGCCGGAAGCTCCGGCGCGGGTGCGGTCTGGCCGAGTTCGGGGTCCTTGACCCCGAAGCCGAGCTCACCGCTCCAGGCGACCTTGCCGACGTAGTCGACCGACCCTCCCGGTGCCGTGGCCCGCACCCACGCGGAGGAGTTGGCGGCGACGACGTCGATGTCGGTCCAGTCCTCCCACGGAAGCTGCTTGGGCAGCCCGTCGTCTCCGACGACGAGTTCGGCCTTCGTGTAGATGGCGTCCTGCCGGTTCGTGAACGAGAACTCGAACAGCTTCGACTCGGTGATGGCCTCGGTCGGGCAGGCCTCGACACACATGTCGCAGTGGATGCAGCGCAGGTAGTTGATCTCGTAGACGAACCCGAAGCGTTCACCCGGTGATGTCGGGTTCTCCGGGTCGTTGTCGGCGCCGCGCACGTAGATGCACTCGGCCGGGCAGACACCGGCACACAGCTCGCAGCCGATGCACTTCTCCATCCCGTCCTCGTAGCGGTTCAGGACGTGACGGCCGTGCAGGCGCACCGGCTTGTCGCGCTTGCCTCCTTCGTCCTTCGCGTACTCGCGGGTGTAGCGCTGCTTGCGCCCGCGCTGACGGAACGTGACCGGGAAGCCCCCCAGGTAACCCATCAGTCGATCACCCCTTCGGGTCCTTCGAGAGCACTCAACGAGGTGCGACGGGACATGGCCATCGCAGCCTTGAGCAGGCCGTAGCAGGCAGCCATCACCACGGTGGCGACCACGACGACCACGATCGGGTTCCAGCCGACGTCAGCCCCGACCCGGATCGCCACGAGCAGCAGCATCCAGCCGACGCCGAGGGGGATGAGGACCTTCCAGCCGAGGTCCATGAGCTGG
>JAGQSN010000024.1 GCA_020439555.1 Acidimicrobiales bacterium
GCTCTCCGGCGGAAACCAGCAGAAGCTGATCATCGGGCGAGAACTGCTCGCCGGACCCTCGACAATCATCGCCGCGCACCCGACGAGAGGCGTGGACGTCGGCGCACAGGCCGCGATCTGGGACCAGCTGCGCGACGCCAGATCCGCCGGCCTGGCGACCCTCCTGATCTCGGCCGATCTCGAAGAGCTGATCGGCCTGTCGGACCGTCTGCTGGTCATCTTCGAGGGCCGGATCGTCGCCGATCTTGACCCTGCGTCGACCACCCCTGAGGAGCTCGGCTCCTACATGACCGGAGCCGGCGGCGAAGACGCTGAGGATGGTGACGCCAAGTGAAAGGACGTCTCGGCCTCCAGTTGGCGGCCCCTGTGCTCGCGGTGGGCTTCGCGCTGCTCGTGTCCGCCCTGATCCTCCTGAAGGCCGGGTACAGCCCGCTCGACGTCCTGGACGTGATCGTGAGCGACGGGTTCAAACGGGAGCGCATCGCCGACACCCTCAACAGGGCCGGCCCGTACTACATCTCCGGGGTCGCCGTGGCCGTCGGTTTCAAGATGAACCTGTTCAACATCGGCGTCGAAGGCCAGTACAAGGTCGCCGCACTCTTCGCCGCGTGGGCGGGGGCGTCGGTCACGTTGCCCGCCGCGATCCACGTGCCGTTCATCCTTCTCGTCGCGATGGTCGTGGGAGGTCTGTGGTCGGCGATCGCCGGGATCCTCAGAGCGACCCGTGGTGTCAGCGAGGTCATCTCGACGATCATGCTCAACTCGATTTCGTTCGGCCTGAGCTCCTACCTCCTGAACCGCTATTTCGCGGCACCGCGTGGCGAGTTCGCGGAGACGGTCGGGACCGTCAGGATCGCGAAGTCCGGTCGCCTGCCTTCGTTGAACGGTCCGCTCGAGCTGATCGGCATCCACCTGCCCGGATCGGTTCGCATCCAGTCGTTCATCCTGGTCGCCGCACTCGTCGGGGTCGCCTACTACGTCCTTCTGTTCCGCACCCGCTTCGGTTTCGACCTGAGGGCGAGCGGATCGAACGCCGAGGCGGCGGAGGCGAGCGGCGTCAACCCTCGCCGCATGGTGGTCCAGGCGATGATCGTGTCGGGCGCGATCGCCGGTCTCGTCGGGCTGAACAACGTGATGGGCGAAGCGGGCCGCTACACGGACGTGTCGGTCGTCCGGGGGCTCGGCTTCACCGGGATCGCCGTGGCGCTGCTCGGGCGGAACCATCCGGTCGGCATCGCGGCGGGTGCGCTGCTCTGGTCGTTCATGGATGCCCTCCAGGTACCGCTCTCGAACAACGAGCTCCCCAAGCAGATCACCGCGATCCTCCAGGGCGTGACGGTCATGTCCGTCGTGATCGCGTACGAGATCGTCCGTCGGGTCGGTCTCCGTCGAGACGCCGCGGTTTTGCGGCGAGACGGACACGAGGCCGCACCGCCCCATGCCGGCCCAGCCGCGGAGGTGGCGCCGGCATGACGGCGATCGACCCGACCACGACGGTCTCCGCCGACGACCCGACCGCCGAGCGTCCGACCGCGACCGACCTGTTCCTGCGGCTGCCGCGCTGGGCGAGAGGTCTCGTGTACGCGGTCGTGCCGATCCTCGTGTTGGCCATCGCTCGGGAGATGACGGGCGCCGACCAGCTGACCTCCGCGAACACGGTGTCGTCCGCATTGAAGCTGTCGATGCCGATCGCGCTCGCCGGTCTCGGCGGCCTGTGGAGCGAACGGGCGGGCATCGTCAACATCGGCCTCGAGGGGATGATGGTCCTCGGCACCTGGTTCGGCGCCTACGGAGCCATCGCCTACGGACCGTGGACGGGCGTGCTGATGGGCGTCCTCGGTGGTGCACTCGGCGGCCTTCTTCACGCAGTGGCGACGGTGACCTTCGGTGTCGACCACATCATCTCGGGTGTCGCGATCAACCTGCTGGCTGTCGGACTGACCGACTTCCTGACCACGACCACGACGAGCTGGGGCAACGCCACGAAGGAGTCGCCACCCATCCCCTCCAACGTGGTCGACCTGGACCTGATCCCGTTCCTGAAGGGTCCCCTCCAGGACCTGAGCAACCAGAACCGCTTCTTCCTTTCGGACGTGGCACGGATACTGCTCGGCCTGACGACAGGAGTGTCGATCCTCATCGTGATCGGCCTCGCCATGTTCGCCGTCACGGGTTACGTCCTGTGGCGCACCCGTTTCGGCCTGCGCCTCCGTTCGGTCGGTGAGGACCCCGACGCCGCCGACTCGCTGGGCGTACGCGTGTACAGCCTGAAGTACGCGGCGACGATCATGTCCGGCGCACTGTCGGGTCTCGGCGGGGTTCTGCTCGTCTACCTGTTCGCCGAGAAGTTCCAGAGCCAGCAGACCAACGGCCGCGGCTTCATCGGCCTCGCGGCGATGATCTTCGGGAACTGGCGGCCTGGGGGCCTCATCGCGGGGGCAGGGCTTTTCGGGTTCATGGACTCCATGCAGTCGCAGGTCAACGAGACGGCCCACGCCCTCTTGGTCGTCACCGCCCTGTTGTTCGTACTGGTCGCCCTACGCCTCGCGCTGCGGTCGCAGTGGCGCTCGGCCGCGATCCTCGTGGTGCTCGCGATCGGCAGCTACGTCTGGTACCAGAACACCGACGAACTGCCGGTCGAGTTCATCCCGTACTTCCCGCACTTCACGACACTGCTGGTTCTCGTGTTCGCGTCGCAACGACTCCGGATGCCTTCGGCGGACGGCAAGATCTGGAGGCGATCCGGGTGAGTGACTCCTCGGGTGAGCCGGTGGAGCCGGAATGGGAGGAACTGCGCGCCGCGGCGCGCAGCGTGGTGGAGCACGCCTACGCCCCCTACTCGGGAGTGCGGGTGGGTGCGGCGGCCAGGGTCGACGACGGCCGGTTCGTCGTGGGTTGCAACGTCGAGAACGCTTCCTACGGGCTGACGTTGTGTGCCGAGTGCTCACTCGTCGGCGCGTTGGCGGCCTCCGGTGGCGGACGCCTGACTGCGTTGTGCGTGGTCGCCGGCGACGGCGGCTACATCGCCCCGTGCGGCAGATGCCGACAGGTGCTGTTCGAGTTCGGTGGTCGCGACCTCCTGGTGGAGACCACCGACGGAGTCGTTCGCCTCGACGACCTTCTTCCGGGAGCGTTCGGACCCGACGACCTGCCCGCTCGGGCGGATCGGCCACGGACGTGACCGGGCCGCTGTACCACGTTGGGTTCGCTCCGTCGGACCTTCCTGCCGGGACCTCGATCGCCCTGTTGAGCGGAGATCCGGACCGCTCCGCACACATCGCCGAGGAGCACCTCGACGACGGCCGGGTCCTGGCGCGCAACCGCGGTCTGGACTCCTACGTGGCGCAGTTGCCCGGCGGTGCACCGGTGCTGTGCGCGACGAGCGGCATGGGTGCACCCTCCATGAGCATCGTCGTCAACGAATTGGTTCAGGCGGGGATCCGGACGGTGATCCGGATCGGCACGAGCGGGTCGATCCAGGAGCACGTCCGCACGGGTTCGGTCGTCGTCGCTTCGGCCGCCCTGACGAACCAG
Organism: Acidimicrobiales bacterium; assembly: GCA_020439555.1. Classification (GTDB taxonomy): domain Bacteria; phylum Actinomycetota; class Acidimicrobiia; order Acidimicrobiales; family Iamiaceae; genus Aquihabitans. Next base: position 3,535 of record JAGQSN010000024.1, read on the forward strand.
GGTGCCGCCGACGACATCGCTCCGCCCCGCTTTCCGGCAGCCGCCGACCCTCGCCTGACCGTGACCCTCGCGGACGCCGCCGCCGGTGAAGGCATCGATCACCACGTCGGTGTCGTCGCGTCGACCGACACGTTCTTCGAAGGTCAGGAGCGGACCGCCTCCTCGGCGAACCCGGACCTGATCCGCCGCCAGCGAGGTTTGATCGACGAATGCGCACGCCTCGGCGTGCTCAGCTTCGAAATGGAGGCCGGGACCCTCTTCAAGATGGGCCTCGTCTACGGGTTCTCCGCCGCAGCGGTGCTGGCGATCGTGGCGCAGCGGACCGAGGCCGAGAACCCGGATCTCGGAGCCAAGGACGCGGCCGTCGACCGGGCGATCCGGACCGCGGTGGCGGCAGCGGACCGCTGGAGCGCACGCGCCTGACAGTTCCTCCGGGCCGCGGTTGCAGTCGTTCGGGCGGCCGGGCACACTCGGGTCCGCCTGCACGGCGCAGGCCCTCGGCACACAGCCGATGACCTCGGAGCCTGACAGATGGTCCTCTCCGCAACTCAGGTCGCCGCGTTCGAACGCGACGGCTTCCTCGTCGTTCCCGATGCAGTCGATCACTCCGCCTGTGACGAGTTGATAGCTCGTGCCGGCGAGATCGTCGACGCGTTCGACCCGTCGACGGTGTCGATCTTCTCCACCCAGGAGCAGACCCGTACCAGCGACGACTACTTCCTCGCCTCCGGCGACCGGATCTCGTGCTTCTTCGAGGCCGACGCGTTCGCGCCCGACGGCACACTCCGTCAGGACAAGTCGCTGTCGATCAACAAGATCGGTCACGCGATGCACGACCTGGACCCGACCTTCGACCGTTTCAGCCGTCAGCCGGTGATCGCCGAGGCGGCCGCCTCGATAGGCATGCAGGACCCGAAGCTGCTCCAGTCGATGTACATCTTCAAGCCGCCGCACATCGGCGGCGAGGTGACCTGTCACCAGGATTCGACGTTCCTGTACACGGACCCGATGACCGTCGTCGGGTTCTGGGTCGCCCTCCAGGACGCCACGCTCGAGAACGGGTGCCTTTGGGCAGAGCCCGGCGGGCATCTGGGGCCGCTGCGGAAACGGTTCGTACTCGACCCGAACGGCGGCACCCGCTTCGAGGAACTGGACCCCACGCCGTTCCCCGAACCCGGTGGGCCCGAACTGGTCCCGTTGGAGGCGGCGAAGGGAACGATGGTCCTGCTGCACGGCCTCCTCCCCCACTGGAGCGACGAGAACCGGTCGGACCGCAGCCGTCACACGTTCACCATCCACGTGATCGACGGGACCGCCGACTACCCGGCCGAGAACTGGCTGCACCGAGGGGAGCACCTACCCCTCCGCGGCTTCTGATCCACGGGTACCCTCCGGCGATGAGCGCCACGACGAGTGACGAGGACCTTCGCCGGGCCCCGAAGGTCCTTCTCCATGACCATCTCGACGGCGGCCTCCGCCCCGGGACGGTCGTGGAGTTGGCGGCCGAGGTCGGCCACACCCTGCCGAGGACGGACCCCGAGGAGCTGCGCGCCTGGTTCCACGAGGGAGCCGACCGGCGCGACCTCGACCTGTACCTCCAGACCTTCGAGCACACGGTCGCGTGCATGCAGACCCGCGAGGCGATCGAGAGGGTCGCCTACGAGTGCGTGGAGGACCTTGCCGCGGACGGTGTCGTCTACGCGGAGGTGCGGATGGCACCGGAGTTGTGCATCGACCGGGGCCTCACACCCGACGACGCGGTGGAGGCGATGCTCGCCGGCTTCCGGCGCGGGACCGACCGTTTCGGTGTCGACATCGGACTTCTCGTCACGGCGATGCGCCACGCCGCCCGGTCACAGGAGATCGCCGAGGTGGCGTTGCGTCACGTCGACGAGGGCGTTGTCGGGTTCGACATCGCCGGCAGCGAATCGGGAAATCCGCCGAGCCGCCACCTCGACGCGTTCCGCACGATCGCCCAGGCGAATTCTCACATCACGATCCACGCCGGTGAGGCGTTCGGTCTGCCGTCGATCTGGGAGGCGCTCCAGATCTGCGGGGCCGAGCGGCTCGGCCACGGCGTGAGGATCATCGACGACATCACCGTCGACCGGGACGGCCGGGCCACGCTCGGGCGACTCGCCGCGTTCGTGCGGGACCGGCGGGTGCCATTGGAGATGTGTCCCACGTCGAACGTGAACACGGGCGTCTGCGAGACGGTTGCCGATCACCCGATAGGTCTGCTGCGGGCGTTGCGTTTCCGGGTCACGGTCAACACCGACAACCGCCTGATGAGCAACATCACCCTGTCCGGGGAGATGTCGAAGCTGCACGACGCGTTCGGCTGGGGTTGGGACGACTTCGAGTGGCTGACGATCAACGCGATGAAGTCGAGCTTCTGGCCGTTCGACAAGCGGCTGCGGATCATCGACGAGAAGATCAAACCGGGCTACGCAGCCCTGAGAGCCCAGTCCCTGGGCACCAACCAAACCACCCACTAACCACCTTTCGACTCCGCTCAAGGACCACCTTTCGACTCCGCTCCGCTCCGCTCAAGGAGCAGAGAAGACTCCGCTCAAGGACCACCTTTCGACTCCGCTCCGCTCCGCTCAAGGAGCAGAGAAGACTCCGCTCGAGGAGCGGGAAGACTTCGCTCGAGGAGCGGGGCCAACCGGTCGTTGAGCGAAGAGAGCGAAGCGAACGCAGTCGAAACGACGACTTCGGGGCCTAGAGACCTTCGAGGATGGACCTGCTCGCGGAGCAGCCGAGCCTGGTCGCTCCTGCGTCGATCATGCGCAGCGCCGCCCCGGTGTCGCGGATGCCACCGGACGCCTTGACCCCGAGCCGCCCCCCTACCTCAGCGGCCATCACCGAGACGGCCTCGACCGTCGCCCCACCCGACGGGTGGAAGCCGGTCGAGGTCTTCACGAAGTCGGCGCCCGCGGATTCCGCGGCTCTGCACGCGGCCCTGATCCGTTCGGCCGTCCCGAGCATCGCGGACTCGATGATGACCTTGAGCACGACTTCGGGGGCCACCGAGCGCACCGAGGCGATGTCCGCCTCGACGGCCGCCCACAGCCCCGACGCCGCAGCACCCAGGTCGATCACCATGTCCAACTCGGTCGCTCCGTCGAGGACCGCTCGACGGGCCTCGGCCGCCTTCGTCTCGGAACGATGAGCACCCGAGGGGAACCCGATGACCGTCGCAACCCCGATATCGGCCGGCACTGCACCGGCAGGCAATGGGAGCCGGCCCGGTGAGACACACACGGCGCCGACGCCGAGTTCGCTCGCCTCGCCGCAGAACATCGCGATCTGGCCGGGGGTGGTCTCCGGGGCGAGCAATGTGTGGTCGATCATCCGGGCGAGGTCGGCGCGTTCCATGTGCGCATCGTGCCATCCCGGCTCACGAATGCGGAGCGAAGGTCAGATCGTTCGGCGCGCCAGAACCCGTTCGGGTCATCATTGGCTGGTGAAGACAACCGTCGTCGACCATCCGCTCGCCCAGCAGGCCTTGACCAGGTTGCGGGACCAGGACACCGACCGTGCGGCGTTCCGCTCAGCGATGGACGACCTGGCCGTGCTCCTCGTCTACGAGGCCACGCGTTCCCTGCGGACCGAACCGGTGGAGGTGACGACACCTCTCACATCGACCACGGGGGCGAAGGTCGCGGAGCCACCGATGACGGTTCCCGTGCTGCGCGCCGGGCTCGGTCTGCTGCCCGGCGTGCTGCGACTGCTGCCGGACTCGCCCACAGGGTTCATCGGCGTGGCACGCAACGAGGAGACCTTGCAGCCCGAGCCGTACATGAACTCGGTCCCGGCGGATCTCGGTGGTCGTGACGTGCTCGTCCTGGACCCGATGCTCGCCACGGGCGGATCGCTGGTCCACACGTGCACGATCCTGAGGGACCGCAATCCCGGCCGTCTCGTGTGCGTGTGCGTGCTCGCCGCACCGGAGGGTGTTGCCGCGTTGGAGTCGTCAGGGCTGGCCGAGGAACTGGTCGTCGGGTCGATCGACGACCACCTGAACGAGCACGCGTACATCGTCCCGGGCCTCGGCGACGCCGGTGACCGCCTGTTCGGGACCGCGTGAGGTGAACGCAGCGATCAGCTGAGCGGTATCGCGGCCGCTATCGCTGCGATCAGTTCCGCCATTGCCGTCTCCGCAGCGGAGCGGGCGGCGGGCATGTCGGCGTCGACGACCTGCTGCACGACCTCGACGTAGCACTTCAGCTTCGGTTCGGTGCCGCTCGGCCGTACGACCACCCGGCCACCGTCGAGGTGCAGCACCAGGACGTCGCTCGGTGGAAGTTCGCTGCCGGCGCCGCCCGTGAGCAGGTCTTCGATCCGGGCCACCGGTCGTCCGGCGAGGTGCGACGGCGGGGACGCCCTGAGCCGGTCCATCGCTGCGGACAGCCTCGTCATGCCGTCGGATCCTTCGACGCGCGCGGACCATTGACCCGTCAGGTGAACGCCGTGCTCCCGAGCGAGGTCGTCGAGCACGTCGAGCACGGTTCTGCCCTGCGCCGCCAGCACCGCTACCGCTTCGGCGAACACGACGGCCGCGCTCATCCCGTCCTTGTCGGCGACGACGTCACCGACGCAGTAGCCGAGCGCCTCCTCGTAGCCGAAGCCGAGCGTCTCACCTTCGCGGGGTGCTCGGGTGATCCACTTGAACCCGGTCAGGGTCTCCCGGAAGGGGAACCCAGCGGAGGCAGCCATGCGGGACAGCAGAGTGGACGAGACGATCGTCGTCGCCAGCACGGCACCCGAAGGGAAGCCACCGTGGCGGAGGAGGTGGTCGGCGAGGATCACGCCGATCTCGTCGCCGCGAAGGATCCTCCACCCCGCGGGATCGGAGCGGTCCCCGAGTGTCGGATCGGGTACGGCGACGCCCAGGCGGTCAGCATCGGGGTCGTTCGCCAGCAGCACGTCGGCCCCCGACGTCGCCGCCACGGCGACCGCACGGTCGAGAGCTCCGGGTTCTTCGGGGTTCGGGAACGCGACCGTCGGGAAGTCCGGGTCGGGATCCGCCTGTTCGGGGACCTCGACCGGTGGGTCGAAGCCTGCAGCGGCGAGGACGCGTCGCAACGTCGCCGCACCGACACCGTGCAGAGCCGTGGTCGCCAACCGAACCGAACGAGTCTCCGGTGCACGTCCGACGGCCGCTGCCCGTCGGACGTAGGCGTCGACGACCGCGGAGTCGAGCCGGACGATGTCGGGGTCGTCCGGGCCGGTCCGTTCGACGTCGGAAACTCGCTCGACGGCGGCGATCCCGGCGGCGATCGCGGCGTCGGTCGGGGCGACGATCTGGCGTCCCGACCCGTCGTAGACCTTGTAACCGTTGTCGCGCGCCGGGTTGTGGCTGGCGGTCACCATCACCCCGGCAGCCGTGCCGAGATGGCGCACCACGAACGCGAGCACAGGTGTCGGCAGCGGTCCCGGCAGGACGAGCGCTCGGATGCCGGCCGCTGCGAGAACTTCCGCGGTCGCCTCGGCGAAGGCCCGTGACCCACGGCGGGCATCGAAGCAGACGGCCACGCCACGGGACGGACCGTCTTCCGGGTCCGACTCGCGGATCCAGCGCGCGATCCCCGCCGCGGCCCGGATCACGACCGCCAGGTTCATCCGGTTGGGTCCGGGGCCGAGCTCGCCCCGCAAGCCGGCGGTACCGAAGGTGAGCGTCCCGGCGAAGCGGTCGGCAAGGTCGGCCGAGGCCTCGGCGTCTCCGGCCAGCGCTGCTTCCACGATCGAGTCGAGTTCCGCCCTGGTCTCGGGGTCGGGGTCGTCCGCGATCCAGTCCCTGGCCCGTCCGACCAACTCGTCGTCGAAGGTCGCCTCGGGCATCAGATCTTCCCGACGACGTCCGCGATCAACGTGCCCATCCGTTCGGCGGACGTGGCTGCGACGGCGAGCACGTCCTCGTGGTCGAGAGCCTCCTGGCCGAGGCCGGCCGCGAGGTTCGTCACGAGCGATAGGGCCAACACCTCGGCGCCGGCGTGGGCGGCGGCGATCGTTTCGAGCACCGTCGACATCCCGACGAGCTCACCGCCGAGGGCGGCGACCATTCGGACCTCGGCGGGCGTCTCGTAGGCGGGACCGAGCAGGCCCATGTAGACCGCCTCCGCAAGGGTCGGTTCGACCGTCCGAGCAAGGTCCCGCAGCCGCGGAGAGTAGGCGTCGGTGAGGTCCGGGAAACGCGGTCCGAGCCGGTCGTCGTTGGTTCCGAGCAACGGTGTCCGGCCGGTGAGGTTGATGTGATCGGAGATCAGTACGGGCTGGCCGACGGTCATGTCCGGCCGGAGTCCACCGGCTGCGTTGGTGAGCACGACCACCCGCGCGCCGGCGCGGACAGCGGTCCGTACCCCGTGGGCGACGACGTTCGGGTGGTGCCCTTCGTAGAGGTGGACGCGTCCCATGAAGGCGAGCACGTTGCGGTCGCCGCTGCGGATCGAGCGGACCGTGGAGCCATGCCCCGCGACGGACGCCTCCGGGAAGCCACCGAGTTCGGTCATCGGGATCTCGGCCACGACCTCCCCCATCCGGTCCGCTGCCGGCTTCCAACCCGAACCGAGGACGACGGCCACGTCGTGGTGGTCCACGCCCGTCAGTTCGGCGAGCCTCGCGGCGGACGCCGCGGCAGCGTCGAACGGGTGATCGGTCGGGTCGACGTGGGAAGGACCGGCAGGCGTCACGGCTCGATGCTCCTGGGGGAACGCAGGCCGACAGTCTGCCCGAGCGTCAGCGACGCCGACTGCTGGTCCTGTCGTGTGGTCGCCGGCGGACCTCAGCCACCGAGTATGAACTTCGGCGCCTGGAGGTCCTTCACGCATGCCGGAAGGTCAGCGCTCGGGTCGGCGAGGAAGTCCATGAACGCCTTACGGGTGCAGTCGTCGAAACCGGCGTCTCCGTGGCCACCTCGGGGAGCGAGCACGAACTTCGCGTTCGGCATGGCCTCGGCCTGCTCCTTCGAGTCCGTGTACGGGGTGACCGGATCGAGGGTGCCGGCGAAGATGATCGTCGGCACGTCCGGCACGGCCGGCTCGTTGAACGACGGTGGCAGTGGCGCAACGTCCCACTGCGAACAGAACGTCTGGGCCAGTGCCATCGCGTAGATGAAGAATTCACCGTCGCCGACGACGTCCTCGGCGGTGGCGCCGTCGAGGAGCCGTCCGGAGTCCGCGCAGTCGATCGACAGGTACGCGCCTTCGGACAGACCGGTGAGCAGCGGGCCGGCGGTCTGGAGGTAGGTGGGCAGGATCCCGTAGTCACCGTTCGCGACGTCACCGATGACCTTCGGTATCAGCGGGATGATGGCGTTCTGGTAGAGCGCCGCGTACATGCCGCTGCGGAAGTCCGATCCGACGACGTGGTAGGTCTTCTCCTGTTCCTTGCCGGCGAAGGTGAGTTTCAGGGTCACCTCGCCCGGCTTGTCGTCGAGCGCCTTCGCCGCATCGTCGACCGTCTTCGCGAGGTCCGGGAACGCGGCCTTGCAGTCGGCGTCGCCGCTGCACTCGTCGACGAGGCGTTCCAGCGCCCGCGGCGGGTTGTTGACGGCCCGGTCGAGGTCACCGACCTGGGTCGGGTACACGGAGTCGAGGGCGAGGGCGCGCACCCGGTCGGGGTGTTGCCTTGCGTAGGCGAGGCCGAGACGTGTCCCGTAGCTGCCGCCGTTCACGTTCCACTTCTCGAAGCCGAGCGCGTCTCGCAGGGCGTCGAGGTCGTTGACCGACGCGATCGTGTTGTAGTCGTTCAGGTCGATGCCGTCGCCGACGAGACGGTCGCGGCACGCCTGGGTGGCTTCGACGTTGCGTTTCAGTTCGACCGCGACGGGGTCGGTGGTCGTGAGCGCGTCCATCACGGCCTGCTCCTTCTCGGGGCAGTTGAGGCTCGGTTCGGCGCGCCCCGAGCCGCGCTGGTCGTAGAGGACGAGGTCGTGCTGCGCCACTAGCGGGCCCTTCGAGACCGAGGCCGGTGCGTCGACGAGCAACGCCCCGCCGGGGCCGCCGTGGAGGATCACCACCGGCGACCCGTCGGTCGGGACGCCGTCCTTGTGGAGCGTCGCCACCGGAAGAACGACCTTGTCCGACGAGTCGGGGTCCCCCCAGTCCGCCGGGACGGTGAGCGTCTGACATTTGACGGTCACGCTCGGATCGACCTCACCGAGGTCCCACCAGCAGTCGACGTCCTCGAGCTTGCCCTTCGGTGCGTCGAGGAACGGCGTCCTGGAGTATTCGGTCCCCTTCGCAGTGGTAGAGGTGGTGGCGCCGGCGGCCGTGGTCGTCGGCTTCGACGCCGAACCGGAGTCGTCGTCGCTCGAACATCCGGCGAGTACGCCTCCGACGAGGAGCACCAGCACCACACCAGCAGCAGAGATTCGGCGGGTCATGGCCGGCATGCTGCCACGATCCTCCGGCGAACGCTGCCGTTCGTCGGAGTATCGGCTCAGTTCGCTTCGAGCATCTGGGCGAGGGACAGGCCCGGGCGGGGGCCGATGTGGCCGATCACGGCGGCCGCAGCCAGGGAGCCGAGGCGACCGCACTCCGCCAATGGACGTCCGGCGGTGAGACCGAAGAGGAATCCGGCCGCGTACAGGTCGCCGGCACCGGTCGTGTCGACGACCTTCGGCACGGGATGGGCGGCGACGGTGATCGTCTCGTCCCCGTAGACGATCACGGAGCCCTTCTCACCCCGAGTGACCGCGGCGAGTTCGCAGCGGCCGCGCACCGCGTCGATCCCCGCTTCGAAGGTGTCCACCTCGTAGAGGCGGGTGATCTCCTCCTCGTTGGCGAACAGGATGTCCACGCCCGAGTCGACCAGGTCAAGGAAGTCCGAATGGTGGCGTTCGACGCAGAAGCTGTCCGAAAGGGTCAGCGACACTCGTCGTCCCGCCTCGTGCGCGGTTGCTGCGGCCTTCCGGAAGGCTTCCTTCGCCTCGTCACGGTCGAACAGGTAGCCCTCCAGGAACGTGACCGACGAGCGGGAGATCAGGTCCAGGTCGAGATCACCGGGGCCGAGCGCGGCAGAGGCACCCAGGTAGGTGTTCATCGTGCGCTCACCGTCGGGGGTCACGACGATCATGCAACGGCCCGTCGGGTCTCCTTCGGTGGCCTTCGGCGAGGAGAAGTGGACGCCGAGCGAGTTGAGGTCGTGGGAGAACGCCTTGCCGAGCCCGTCGTCACGGACCCGCCCGGTGTAGGCGGCCTTGCCTCCGAAGGACGCCACGCCCGACAGGGTGTTGGCGGCCGAACCGCCCGACGCCTCGGTCTTGTCGCCCATCGCGGCGTAAAGCTCCTCGGCCCGGTCGGTGTCGATGAGCGTCATCGACCCCTTCACCAGGTCGTGGTCGGCGATGAAGGAGTCCGCCTCGGTGCTGAGCACGTCGACGAGGGCGTTGCCGATGCCGAGTACGTCGAAGTCGGCGTCGGTGTTCTGGAAGGGCTTGGTCACAAGGGTTCGAGGTTAGGCGACCGCACCGGGACGACGTGGCTGCGTCGGTAGCCTCGGGTCTGCTCGTCCCGTCCCCCAGGAGCAGTCGTGACCGACCGTGACCCGAACCGCCTCCCCTCGGCGGTCACCCCCCAGCACTACGAACTGTTCTTCCACCCGGTCCTGGAGGAGGCGAGTTTCAGCGGCAGGGCCGAAGTCACCGTCACGGTCCACGAGCCGGTGGACGCCCTGGTGCTGCATGCGCTGGACCTGGAGATCACAGGGGCGGCGATCGAACGCGACGGCGAGCACCTCGATCTCACCGCGACGTTCGATCCCGAGCGCGAGATGGTCACCCTGAACGCGCCGTCGGTGATCGCCCCGGGCGAATGGGTTCTCCGCACGAGCTTCATCGGCGAACTGAACGACAAGCTCGTCGGCTTCTATCGCTCGACCTTCACCGACGAATCGGGCGAGAAGCGCACGATCGCGTGCACCCAGTTCGAGTCGACCCACGCCCGCCGGGCGTTCCCCTGTTGGGACGAACCCGCGTTCAAGGCGACCTTCGGTGTCACGCTGCGCGTGGCCGAGGATCTGTTCGCCGTCTCGAACGCGGCCGAGGTCTCCGTGGAGGCGACCGACGGGGGCGACAAGGTCGTGTGCTTCGCGCCGACCATGAAGATGTCGACGTACCTGGTGGCGATGGTGGTCGGACCGCTGGAGGCGACCGAACCGGTCGACGTCGACGGAGTTCCGCTGCGCGTCGTCACGCCGGTCGGCCGCAGCCACCTGACGGCGTTCGCACAGGAAGTCGGCGCGTTCGCCCTGCGTTACCTGGCCGGCTGGTACGACATCGCCTACCCGGGCGACAAGGTCGACCTGGTGGCGGTACCCGACTTCTCCTTCGGCGCGATGGAGAACCTCGGCTGCATCACGTTCAGGGAGACGCTGCTGCTCGTCGACGAGGACAACGCCACGCAGGCGGAGCTCCAGAACGTGGTCGACGTGATCTCCCACGAGCTCGCCCACATGTGGTTCGGCGACCTGGT
>JAGQSN010000276.1 GCA_020439555.1 Acidimicrobiales bacterium
CCTCGTCGACGTCGGCCTCGCTGAGCCGACCGCGCCCCCGGAGCCGTTTGAAGATGCCGTCGAAGCGATCGGAAAGTGACTCGAACATGGGTCAGCGAGCGTACCGGACCACGAGTACCCGTCCCGATATGTCAAGGAACCCGTGGCGCTTCACCATCCACTCGCGGAGGAGCCCCGACCATCCCCCAGTTCTGAGTCCCACGGGCGTAAACAGTTTTTTCCCAACACCCCGACCAAGGGAGTCCGCATGTCCACTCCGAACGAACCAGAAGAAGCACCCGCCTCGGGTCCATTGAGCCGAAGGAACCTGCTCGCAGGCCTCGGCGCAGTCGGCGGCGGAATGGTCCTGACCGGAGGCCTGGCCCAGGCCGCCTCCGCAGAGGGCTCGGCGGGATCGAGCGGCGACGCTCCAGTCGGTGCCGGAACACGGGGGACGGACATCACCTCAACCATCGCGTCCGCGCCACAGGCAGGCGTCCACTACGAGTTCCGGAGCTTCTGGGACTTCGCTCCGGAAACCGCGACGAACGACTCCCACGTCCAATGGAGTAACACAGGAGGTATCTACAACAGCGGGGGTTACGCTCTCTGGACCTCGTTCGATCTTCCTCCGGGCGCCGTCCTCTACGACGTCGAGTGGTACGTCTACAACAACACTGGCGCCACCACGAGCACCATGAACCGCGTGTGGGTCGCAGGCCAGCCATTCTTGGGCCACTCGTTCGGGGACACGTCGATCAGCAACGGTGGCGGCCTCAAGGCGGTGCGCAACGTTGCGAGCTCAACGGGCAACGGCCCGTTCCCCCATGGCTGCCGTGTGAATTGTGGAGCGAGTGCCACCAGCAGCAACTTCCTCGTCAACGGTGTGAGGCTCGGCTACAAGCCAGGGGCTCTCTCACCCGTGCTGCTTCCCAGCGCCGTCCGCGCCTACGACTCACGTGACGGCGACGGTGCGCTCGCACCCAATGGGACCCGCACAATCTCCCTCGCCGGCGCGATCCCGGCCGGCGCCGCGGGCGCGATCATCAGCCTGAGCCTCACCGACTGCCACGGCCACGGAACCGTCCGCCTCGGCGCCGGTGGAGCCACACCGACCGCAACCGCGATCCAGTGGTCCCGGACAGGTGACCAGATCACCACCGCCGCCAACTCCGCGGTCGACGGCTCCCGCCGAATCGCCGTCAAGTCCGCCTACTCGACCGGCAACACCCACGTCATCGTCGACGTCGTCGGATACCTCGTCTGACCCGACGCATGCCTCGGTGCCGCGCGGCGGTGCCGAGGGGTCGAAGTGATGAAGGCCGACCGGACCAGATCCGGTCGGCCTTCCTCGTTCACACCACCGGATCGAGGTCCTCGGGGACGGCACCGCGCCTCGCCTCGGCGACACGCGCCTTGAGGCGGGCACGCAGTACTGCGCCGCGTTCCGGCGCGAACAGGAGGCCAAGTACGACGCCCACCGCGAGCAGGACACCGCCGCGCACGCCCGACAACTTCAGGAAACCCGCGAGGAGCTTGAACGGGAACTTCAGGATCGTGAGCACGGATCTGGCCTCCAGAACTGGGCGAGGGCGCCCATCATGGCCGGTCCAGCGCGGCTTCACCGGCCGTGGATACGGTCACCCTTCGAAGAGGGCGTCGACGAACTCGTCAGGATCGAAGTCGACCAGGTCCTCGACCGACTCGCCGAGGCCGACGAGCTTCACCGGGATTCCCAATTCGGCGTGGATCGCGAACACGATGCCGCCCTTCGCCGATCCGTCGAGCTTCGTGAGCACCACACCGGTCACTTCGACCGCCTCGGTGAACTGACGAGCCTGCACAAGACCGTTCTGACCCGTGGTCGCGTCGAGCACGAGGAGCACCTCGGTCACGTGTCCCGGCTCCTTGTCGGCTACGCGGCGGACCTTGCGGAGCTCCTCCATGAGGTTCGTCTTGGTGTGCAGCCGGCCCGCCGTGTCCGCGAGGACGAGGTCCGCGCCCTTGGCGGAAGCGGACTGGATCGCGTCGAAGATGATCGAACTCGGATCGGCACCCTCGGCTCCACGCACGATGTCGGCTCCGGCCCTGCCCGCCCAGGTCTCGAGCTGTTCGGCTGCCGCCGCTCGGAACGTGTCTCCCGCTGCCATGACGACGGTGCGGCCCTCGTCGGCCTGACGCTTGCCCAACTTGCCGATGGTCGTCGTCTTGCCGACGCCGTTCACGCCGA
>JAGQSN010000277.1 GCA_020439555.1 Acidimicrobiales bacterium
ACCCAACTGGGACCGCCTCGCCACCCTCACCCCGATCACACCCCCGTGAAATCCGAAGCGCCGGATTTCCAGGTCCGAGTCGACGTGAAGATCGATCCAGCGGAAGAACGCCAACACCTCGGTGGCCTTGCGAGACTTGCGCGTATCAGCGAGGACCTCACCGGTGCCCGCGTTCAAAGCGGCGAATAGATCGGTGGTGCCGTTGCGCTTGTAGTCATGGGTCATCGTCTCGCCCCGACCACGCTTCATCGGTAACGACGACTGAGTGCGGGCCAACGCCTGACACTGGGTCTTCTCGTCAAAGGAGAACACCACCGCCCGCTCGGGCGGTTCAGGTAAAGGCCGACGACATCGACGAGCTTCTCCTCGAAGTGAGGGTCCTTCGAGATCTTGAACGTCTCAACGTTCCACGGCTTGAGTCCGTGGTCCCGCCAGATCCGAGCGACGCTGTCCTTGCCGATCCCGTGCCGAGCGGCCATCAACCTGGTCAGCCGACATTGACAAGGGCGGCGCAGCCATCAACAACATGACGCACCCCGGCTCGGCCAGTTCCAGTGATCAGTGCACGGTGAGGACAGCGTAGAGCTCGGTGGGGCTGTGGTAGGTGAGGTTGCGGCGGCGTTGGCCGTTAATGATGGCGGCGACGTCATCGACGTGGGTCTGGTCGAGGTTGTCGAGACGGGTGCCGCGGGGGAACCACCAGCGCCAGGCCCGGTTCTGGTTCTCGATCTGGCCGCGTTGCCATGGGGAGTGCGGGTCGCAGAACCAGACGTCGATCCCGTAGGTGGCCTTGACGGTCTCCCACTCGGCCCACTCCGAGCCTTGGTCGAAGGTCACCGATCGCAGCAGGCCGGTGGGGATGCGGTCGAGGCCGACGGTGAGCCCGGCGAGGGTCGCGTCCGCGTCGTAGCCCTCGGGCATGGTGATGGCGAACGTGTACCGGGTGACACGCTCGGCGAAGGTGATCAGCGACGACTGGTTCCGGGCGCCGATGATCTGGTCGATCTCCCAGTGGCCGACCTCGAGCCGCTCGTTGACCGGCCCGGGCCAGGCGGAGATGTTGGGCAGTCCGGCCCCACGCTTGTTGGGGTGGCGTGCCTGTCGGGACCGGCGCCGAGGCCGGCGGCTGCGGAGGCACTCGGAGGCCTTCACCCCGAGCGAACCGGAGTACACCGCCTGATAGATCGTCTCGACACACGGCACCGCAGGTGCCGACTCGGCGCGCAGGTCCGCCCAGACCGCCTCAGGAGATCGACCCTGGCGCAACTCGGTGGCGATGCGCTCGCACAACTCGACCCCCGCTGCTGCAAGCCGTTCGCGGGGCCGGCGCCGACGACGTTGCGCAGCACGGTCCGCGGTCGCTGGGCGATAGCGGGCCCGCCCACCGTGGCCCTCAACCTCGCGGGCAACCGTGGTCGGGTGGCGGTCGATCCGCCGCGCGATCGACGCCCAGGCCGCCGCCCGGTCCTCGATCAACGCGACAGCGATCTCTTCGCGTTCGGGCAGCGACAGCGGCGCGCCTGGCATCCTGTGGTCTCCATCGGTCGGTGTTGGTCAACAGCACCGGTCATCATGACCGGGACCGTGCACCGACCGATGGAACTGGCCCTCCCCTTGCCATTTCAACGACGCACCATTAGGCAACGTCTACATGTCCCCCACTTGCATACGGAGGCCACCGACTAGGGCAGAGTCAATACCCTCAGCAAGACAGCTTTAACTCCGAAGACTCCGCCGCTGCGCTCCAACTCGACCAGCCACCTATCGTCCTCTGGCGACGGATCAAGACGCGCGTGGTCAACTCTTCACTACCGACTTCATTTGAACATTTGATCCCACCTGAGGTGTAAGTCCATGTCCTATTGTAGTAGGTGGACGATCGGACGGGGGTGCTGTAAATGATGTCATCGGGATTCGGCCAGGTGTCCTGTTCCTCCAACTGGAACTTGACCTCATACCTGCCTACCGTTGTCATCCCGGAAGGCGCGCACTTCACCGACCCATGTATGACGGCCTTTCGACCTGATGCTTTCGGACGCGACGCCTTCCATGTACATCCGAATGCAAGGCTTGAAACTGAGCTGCTTCGGGACTCAGCACTTGCCGGAGATACTGGAAGCACAAGCATCCCCACGGCGGCTATCGCTGCCACAGCTAGATGCACTCGAGTGGGCTTTTGTTTCATCGTCATTCCTCCCGCGGAACTCTTGTTGGGTCCAAGATACCACAGAAACGACAGCGCATGGCGGTTCGGCAGATCGCTCAGGTGGCCGTGCAGTCCTCACACGTCCCGAACAGGTCGAGACTGTGCGAGGTGACGACGAAACCGTGCTCCGCGGCAACACGATCCAGGGTTCCCTCGATGGACCGCTCGACCTTCGCCGCGACCGTGAAGTCCTCCACACGTCCGCACGATTCGCAGATCAGATGGTGGTGGTGGTCACCGACGATGTCCTCGGCGAGTTCGAACCGAGCGTGCTCGGCCCCGCTGTGTACACGGGCCACGACACCGACCTCCTCCAGAACGCTCAGGTTCCGGTAGGCGGAGCTGAGGGCCAGACCGGTCGCACCGCCGACGAGTTCGGGAATCGTCACGGGCCTAGCGAGCTTCGCCAGGCGTTCGACCAGCCGACGCCTGCCCGCCGTGTACCGCTGATCGACGTCGCGCAGCCTCAGCGACACGTCGTGATGCAGACGTTCGGAGTCACGGAGGTCGGAGGCGGCCACCCCCAAACCGTACCGACCACCAGGCGGCCCGACGCTTCGACTCCGCTCAACGATCGGATTGCTCCACCCGCCCCTTGAGCGAAGCGCAGCGCAGTCGAAAGGCGGCGTCCGCTCGGCGACGCTTCGACTCCGCTCAACGATCGGATTGCTCCACCCGCCCCTTGAGCGAAGCGCAGCGCAGTCGAAAGGCGGCGTCCGCTCGGCGATCGGGCGGGCTTCACCTGAGGGATTCGCCGAAGACGAAGACCTGCTTCACGTTCAGGGCGTCGTCCAGGACGACCAGGTCCGCGTGCTTGCCGACCTCGATCGTGCCCCTGGTCGTGTCCAATCCGAGGACGGTTGCCGGGACCGTCGATGCCATCTCGCTCGCTTCGGGGACGGTCGCCCCGATCGCCACGGCTCTACGGAACGCTGCGTCCAGGGTGAGAGTGCTGCCGGCCAGGACACCGCTGCCGGAGACCCGGGCCACCCCGTCGCGCACCTCGATCGACGTCGTCCCGAGGGGAATCTCCCCGTCACCCGCGCCGGCCAAGGGGATCGCGTCGGTGATCAGAGCCACCCGGCTTGCGGACTTCGCTCCGATGGCGATGCGGGCCGTGTCGTCGTGGACGTGTTCGCCGTCGAGGATCAGTTCCGCCACCACGCGGTCGTCGGCCAGCGCGGCACCGACCGTTCCCGGGTCTCGGTGGTGGAACGCACCCATGCAGTTGAACAGGTGCGTGGCCACAGTCGCCCCCGCGTCGAACGCCGCGGCAGCCTGTTCGTGTTCGGCACGGGTGTGGCCCACCGCGGCGACGACGCCGGCGCCGACCAACTGCTCCACCGCAGCGAGGCCGCCCGGGATCTCGGGCGCGACGGTGACCATGCGGACCGCACCGTTGCCCGCGCCGACGAGCCGTTCGACGGATTCGGGGTCGGGCGAACACATCCAGGTAGGGTCCTGCGCTCCGCACGCGTCGATGCTCAGGAACGGTCCTTCCAGATGGATGCCTGCGATCGACCCGACGCTCCCGTCCGGACGACGATCCTCCTCGACCAGGACGGCGAGACGCCGGATCGCCCGTTCGAGGACGTCGACCGGCGCCGTGACGAGACTCATCAGGCTCGTGGTCGTGCCGTGGTGACGGTGGAAGGCGAGCGCCTCGGCGGCTTTCAGGGGATCACCGGTCGTGACGGTGTGGCCCCCTCCCCCGTGCACGTGCATGTCGACGAATCCGGGTACCAACCAGCCGCCCCGGAAGTGCAGCATCTCGTCACCTGTCGGCAACGGATCCGGGACACGACCGCTGCCGATCTCGACGATCAGGCCGTCCTCTACCCGCACCCAGCCCGGGTCGAGCACGCCGTCAGGCGTGACGACCCTCGCTCCGCCGAGGACTGTCACGGCACGGACTCGATGGTCACCTCCACAGTGTGTCGCACGTCGGCCGCCGAAGCGGCGATGGCCAGCCGGCGCACGCCGGTGCCGGTGATCCAACGGTTCGAGGCGTCGTCCCAGCGTCTCAACGCGGACGCGGGCACGACGACGTCCACCTCGTTCACCTCACCCGGTTCGGTGACGGCCTTCGCGAAGCCGACGAGCACCTTCGGCGGCGCGCCCACCTCCTCGTCCTCCAGGTACACCTGCACGACGTCTGTCGCCGCCCGAACACCGGTCGCCTCGATCGGCACCCGGACGACGATCTCGTCTCCGACCGCGACCCGTTCCGCGGCGAGCGATGGTTGCCGCCAGGTCGAGGTCCCGTAGGAGCCACCGTGGCCGAACGGGAACCGGGGAGCGACTCCGGCCGCGTCGTGACCCCGATAGCCCATGAGCCGACCTTCGCCGTAGGTCTGCACACCGTCGACGGGCCGGTAGTAGGGCCATGCAGGGCAGTCCTCGAGACGGACCGGCCATGTCACCGGCAGGCGCCCACCGGGGTCGGCGGCACCTTCGAGCACCGCAGCAACTGCTGGTCCTGTCTCCTGTCCGGCGAAGGACGCCCATACGACGGCGTCGACCTCCTCGACCCACGGCACCCCCACGGGACCACCGCAGTTGACGACGACGACCGTGCTCGGAGCGACCGCGGCGACCCGGCGAACGAGTTCGTCCTGATCGCCGGGGAGGCCGAGCGTCGTCCGATCGACCCCTTCGGTCTCCCATTCGTCGGTGGTGCCGACGACGACGACCGCCACGTCCGCGTCGGCAGCAAGGACGAGCGCCTCGTCGATCAGCGCAACCTCACGGGGTTCCTCGACCCCGAGCGTGAGTGCACCCATCCCCTTCACCCCGCTGGATCGGATCTCCACGTCCACGGCCTCACCGGCCTCGAGATCGACGACAGCGGTCCGTTCCTCGGTCGCGAAGCCGAACATCCAGTCGCCACGAGGCAGCGTCCGTTCCGGGTCGGCCAGTACGACCGTGTCGCCGACGGTCACCTGCCCCTTCCCGGTGATCGACGCGCCGAAGCGGTGAGGGCCCGACACAGATGCGACGAACGTCCCGGTCAACGAGACGGCGAACTGGCCCGGACCGCAGGCGTCGGGGACGCTTCCCATCAGGAGCAGGCGACCCGAGTCGGTGACGCTCGTTCCGACGACAGGACCGGACGCGTCGGGAGTCGCGTAGTAGTTGACGTCGAGGCCGGGTCGGCCGTCGGCCCGCCGGAGCCGGTCCGCCGTGACGGGTAGCAGGAGCTTCTCGATCGAGGCACCCTGGGCGTGACCGACGAGCCGGTCACCGAGCTGCGAGCGAAGAGCGTCCAGGATCGACGGTGCGGACATCGGACGGAGGGACGAACTACCGCCTCCCATGATCCGGGTGCGCGCGGCGTTCGGTCCGATGAGCGCCACCCGGGCGTCCGGGCGGAGGGGCAGCGCACCGACGGGGTTCGCGAGAAGTGTGATCGACTCGACGGCCGCCTGGTGGCAGAGCTCGCGCTCCGCAGGCTCGTCCACGGATTCCTGGTGGCCGTCGGCCGGGCGATCGGCGGCGTGGGTTCGTTCGATCAATCGGAGAAGGTCGTGAACCTGTCGGTCGACGTCGGTTTCGTCCGCGCTCCCGTCCCGGACGGCATCCGCGAGCGGACGTCCGTAGATGGTTCTGGGACCGGGCATCGCAACCGTCAGGCCGGCGTGGATCGCGCCAGCCGTATCGTGCGCTCCGTCCCAGTCCGACACGACGAATCCGTCGAACCCCCATTCGTCCCGGAGGATCTCGGTGAGGAGGCGGTGGTTGTGTGCGCAGAACTCGCCGTCGATCTGGTTGTACGCGGACATGATCCCCCATGCACCGGCCTCGACGACGGCCGCTTCGAAGGGCCGCAGGTACAACTCCCGCAACGCTCCCTCGGGGATACGGACGTCGACGGTGTTGCGTTCGATCTCGGTGTCGTTGCCGACGAAGTGCTTGACGGTCACGGCCACGTCGTGGGACTGGACGCCGCGCACGTACGCGACAGCAAGTCGGGCCGTCAGCTCCGGGTCCTCCGAGTAGCACTCGAAGACCCGGCCACCGACCGGGGTGCGGTGCAGGTTCACCGTCGGGCCGAGCAGGACGTGGACGCGCTTGCGGATCGCCTCGCGGCCGAGCAGATCGCCGATCCGGCCCAGCAGCGTCGGGTTCCAGGTGGCGCCGAGAGCTATCCCGACCGGCACCACCACACCGGGAACCAGCCCTCCGTCCTGGAACTCCCCGCGGACACCGTTGGGTCCGTCCGACATCTTGACCGTGGGCACACCCGCGGCCTGCACCTCATGGGTTCGCCAAGTGGTCGCGCCACCGAGCAGCCGCGCCTTGTCATCGAGATCGAGTCCGATCAGGTCCATCGCCGGAGTCTCCTCCACCGGCGAATCCTTCGCCCGGACACACCCGTATCCCGCCAAAGGCCGAGCCGATGAACCTGGTCGATCCCCGCCGAGAAGTTCGTCGTCAGGATCGGACCCTTGGACGCCTACGGCCGTACCACGTCGGCTCCGGCGAGGCGCCGGGTCGGTGGTTGGGCCGGGGTCCGCATCCGGCCTGCGTGAAGGCGACCGAGATGATCGAGATCGTGGAGCGGGCATGACTACGCCTCAGTTCACCCTGGCCACACGACTGGCGTACGTGAGTCTCGTACCCTCGTTGCCGACATGACCTCCGACGACTCCGACCGCTTGCTGCCTGAGCAGCGTGCCCGTGTCCGCATCGACGCGATGTTGGAGGCTGCCGGGTGGGTGGTGCAGGACTACAAGGCGGTCAACCTCTACGCCGGCACCGGCGTGGCCGTCCGGGAGCTGGTCACCAACGCCGGGCCGGCGGACTACGTGTTGTTCGTGAACCGCCAGGCGGTGGGGGTGATCGAGGCCAAGAAGAAGGGCACGACCCTCTCGGGCGTGGAGTGGCAGACGGTCAAGTACCAGACGAACGTGCCCAACGAGCTGCCTGCCTACCTCGTGGACCGAGAGCGCGACGACGGGTCCACGGTGCGTTGCCTGCCCTACGCCTATGAGTCGACGGGCGACGAGACGTGGTTCACCTGCCACATGGACCCCGAGCCGACGGCGCGTCGGGTGTTCTGGTTCCACCGTCCCGAGACGCTCGAGTGGCAGGTCGAGGACCACGTCAACCACGGCGGCGGCACGCTGCGGGCCCGGATCCCGGCCATGCCGACCCTCGAGCACGACCCGGCCCGCCTGCGGGACGCGCAGTTCGAGGCCATCACCAACCTGGAGCGGTCGCTGAAGGACAACCACTCTCGGGCCCTGATCCAGATGGCCACGGGCAGCGGCAAGACGTTCGCGGCGGCCAACATCTGCGAGCGGTTGATCCGCCACGGTCAGGCGAAGCGGATCCTGTTCCTGGTCGACCGGGGGAACCTGGGCCGCCAAACCCTCAAGGAGTTCCAGGGCTTCGAGGTGCCGGGCTCGGGTCGGAAGTTCACCGAGCTCTACAACGTGCAGCACTTGACCCACAACGAGGTCGACCCGGTGGCGAGCGTGTGCATCGGCACGATCCAGCGTGTGTATTCGATGCTGCGCGGCGACGCCGATCTGGCTGATGAGCTCGATGAGAAGACGGGCGAGGACGTGGCCCCGGATCGGCCGGTGGAGGTCGACTACCAGCCGGCGCTGCCGATCGAGGCGTTCGACGTGATCATCGTCGACGAGTGCCACCGTTCGATCTACGGGGTGTGGCGTCAGGTGCTCGAGTACTTCGACGCCTTCCTCATCGGGCTCACCGCCACGCCCGGCAAGCAGACCTTCGGGTTCTTCAACAAGAACCTGGTGATGGAGTACGGCTTCCCCCAGGCCGTAGCCGACAAGGTGAACGTCGACTTCGACGTGTTCCGCCTCTCCACCGCCATCAGCGAGGGCGGCTCCACCATCGAGGCCGGCTACTGGACGACCTTCCGCGACCGAGAGACCCGAGACGAGCGCCTCGAACAGGTCGACGAGGACCTCACCTACGACGAGAAGGCCCTCGACAAGAAGGTCGTCGCCAAGGACCAGATCCGCACCGTCATCCGCGCCATCCGCGACAACCTGCCGGCCATGTTCGGCGACCGCGAGGTCGACGAGCACGGCCGGCTTCGGCACATCCCCAAGACGCTGATCTTCGCCAAGGACGACAGCCACGCCGAGGACATCGTGCGCATCGCCCGCGAGGAGCTCGGCAAGGGCAACGACGTGATCGCCAAGATCACCTACAAGGCCTCAGACGGCGCTAAGCCCGAGGATCTGCTCCAGGCGTTCCGCACCAGCTACTACCCCCGCATCGCCGTGACCGTCGACATGATCGCGACGGGCACCGACGTGAAGCCCATCGAGATGGTGGTGTTCATGCGGATGGTGCTGTCCCGGAACTTCTTCGAACAGATGAAGGGCCGCGGCGTGCGCACCATCCCCGACAGCGACCTCCAGGTCGTCACCCCCGACGCCTCCCACAAGGACCGTTTCGTGCTCGTCGACGCCGTCGGGGTCACCGAGACCAACCTGATCGAGACGGCACCGTTGGAACGCAAGCGGGGAGTGTCGCTCGACAAGCTCCTCCACCAGGTCGCCCTCGGTCAGGTCTCCGAGGACCTCGTCTCGACGTTGGCCTCCCGCCTGGCACGTATCGACGGTCGCATCGGTCCCGTCGACCGGGACAAGCTAGAAGCGCTCGCCGGCCAGTCGCTCCGCTCGATCGAACATGGACTCGTCGACGCCATCGACCCCGACCGTCAACTCGCCGCCGCCCAGGCTGCCTCGGGCAACAGCGAGCCGACCGCCGCCGAGATCGAACAGGCACGCAAGGCCCTCTTCGACGAAGCGGTCAAACCACTGGCGGCCAACGCCGAGCTGCGCGACGCCCTGGTGAACGTGCAGCGCAGCTTCGACCAGGTGATCGACGAGATCAGCATCGATCGGGTCACCCGCGCCGAGTTCGCCGTCGACGCCCGAGCCCGGGCTGCCCAGACTGTCGAGTCGTTCAAGGCGTTCCTCGAAGAGAACCGCGACGAGATCACCGCTCTTCAGGTGCTCTACAGCCGCCCCTACGCCAAACGCCTCACCTACCGCGACGTCAAGGAACTGGCCGAAGCCATCGGCAAGCCGCCATACCGCTGGACCCCCGAACGGCTCTGGGAGGCCTACGAGACCCTCGACGCCTCCAAGGTCCGCGGCTCAGCCGGCACCGTCCTCACCAACATCGTCTCGCTCGTGCGCTTCACCCTCGGCGAGGACGACGAGCTCGCCCCCTACCCCGAGCAGGTCGCCGATCGCTTCGACGCCTGGCTCCTCCAACAGCAGAACGCCGGCCGCACCTTCACCGACGAACAACTCGACTGGCTCGGCCTCATCCGAGACCACCTCGCCGCCTCCCTGTCGATCGATCAACGAGAACTCCAAGACCCACCGTTCAGCCAACGCGGCGGCCTCGGCCGAGCCCGTGAACTCTTCGGCGGGGACCTCGACACCCTCCTCACCGAACTCACCGAGGCCATCGCCGCATGAGTGAGCTGCCGTCCGGGTGGGACTGGACGACGATCGGAGAGGCAACCGAGGTTGTCCTCGGTCAGTCACCCCCGGGGTCCTCGTACAACGATGCTGGTGCCGGGCTGCCGTTCTTCCAGGGCAAGGCTGAATTCGGTGAACTCCACCCGACAGTGGTCAAGTGGACGACGGCACCGAAGAAGGTCGCCGAGGTGAATGATGTTCTGCTATCCGTCCGCGCACCGGTGGGGCCCACCAACCTTGCGCCGACCACGTGCTCAATCGGCCGTGGACTAGCGGCCTTGCGGGGAACCTCCGCTGTCGACCACAGGTACCTGCTGTGGTGGATGCGTGCTTCGACTGACCAGCTCGCGTCACGTGCCACAGGATCGACCTTCACAGCCGTGTCCGGGGCTCAGGTCCGGGCCCATCCGATCCCGCTTGCTCCACGCGCCGAGCAGGAGCGGATCGTCGCCGCCATCGAGGAACACCTCTCCCGCCTCGACGCCGCCGAGTCGGTTCTCACTTCTGCCGAGGAGCGGGTGGCCGTTCTCGCTCAGACGGGGGTCCGTCAGCTCTTCGAGTCACGGCCTTGGCCCTGGAAGACCCTCGCAGAGATCGCGGAGATCAAAGGCGGCGTCACGAAGGACTCGAAACGTCAATCGGATCCGTCGTTCGTCGAGGTGCCGTACCTGCGGGTTGCGAACGTGCAGCGTGGGCGACTTGATCTCTCGGAGGTGACAACGATTCGGGTTCATCCCGACAAGGCCAAGGCGCTTCGACTCGAGCCGGGTGATGTCCTACTGAACGAGGGCGGTGACCGGGACAAGCTCGGGCGAGGATGGGTCTGGGAGGGGGAGGTCGCGGACTGCATCCACCAGAATCATGTGTTTCGAGCCCGGTTGAATGACGACTTCGATCCGTACTTCGTGTCTACCCACGCCAACACTTGGGGACAGGCCTGGTTCGAGGAGCACGGTCGGCAGACCACGAACCTCGCCTCGATCAATCTCGGCACGCTGAGGCAGCTTCCCGTGCCGGCGCCGCCGCGTTCCGAGCAGGAGGTGATCGTGGCTGAGCTGCAGGCGTCGAGCGAGGCTCAGAGGCGACTTCTCGCGTCGATCGATCACGCGCAGTCCCGTGCCCGGGCACTCCGTCGGTCGATCCTTGCCGCCGCGTTCTCGGGCCACCTCGTTCCGCAGGACCCCGAGGACGAGCCGGCTTCGGTGCTGCTCGACCGCATTCGGTCGGAACGGGCGGCGGCTGCTCCGACCAAGCGAACCCGGAAGGTGAAGACATCGTGAGCGACACCAAGGTGATCGTCGACAAGCTTTGGAACTACTGCAACATCCTTCGGGATGACGGCTTGTCGTACGGCGACTACTTGGAGCAGCTCACCTATCTGTTGTTCTTGAAGATGGCCGACGAGCAGCACCAGCTCGGCCTCGAACGGATCGTGCCGGAGGGCTACGACTGGCCGTCGCTACTCGACCTCAAAGGTGAGGCGCTGGAGGCGCACTACATCGCCATCCTCAACCACCTCGGCGGCACCGAAGACCTGCTCGGGGTGGTGTTCCGCAAGGCGCAGAACCGCATCCAGGACCCGGCCAAGCTGGAGCGCCTGATCAAGGACCTGATCGGCGGAGAGTCGTGGATGACTCTCCGCCGACGTGAAGGGCGACGCCTACGAGGGGCTGCTGGAGCGCAACGCCGCGGACACCAAGTCGGGGGCCGGGCAGTACTTCACGCCGCGGGCG
>JAGQSN010000278.1 GCA_020439555.1 Acidimicrobiales bacterium
CCCCACCACACCAGGTAGGCGCCCATGAGCGCCATGATGACGCCGGAAACCGTGTGCACGTAGGGGAGGGCCCGGCGGAGCGCGGAGACCATGCCCTGGCGGGCGGCGGCGAGAGTGAGTGTCAGGACCATCAGGAGCATCCCCATCCCGGCGCCGTAGGCAGCGAAGGTGGCGACACCCGATCCGACGTTCTCGCGGGAGAACGTCGTCACCACGACGGTCGTGAACACCGGGAGCGTGCACGACAGCGAAGCGATCGCGTACGAGACGCCGAACACGAACATCGACCACAGGGTCGTGTCCCGGCCACCCTTGTCGAGTCTGGGAAGCATGAACGCCGGGTTCCAGCCCCGTACGAAAGCGATCCCGCCGACGAGGAGAGCCGCGCCGATGACGACGGTGAGCCACGGCGAGATGTCACCGACTCCGAGCGACGTCCAGGACACGAGGAGGCCGGCTACTGCGAATACCGCGAGGAAACCAGCCGACACGGAGGCACCGACCACGAGTCCGCGCACGAGGCTGGTGAGCAGGTCGCGCTCGCGGTCCTCCTCGGCGCCGAGGAAGAAACCGAGGTACGCGGGAAGCATGGCGAAGCCGCACGGGTTCACCGTCGCCACCATGCCCGTCGTGAACGCGTATGCCAGGGGGGCGTCGATCACGACCCGACTCCTGGTCCGTCGGAGCGGCCGGCACCGTTGGAGTCGAGGAAGCGTTGGATGGCGGCCCGGTTCTCGAACTTGCCGATCTTCGAGGCGAGCAGTTTCCCGTCGGCGCTGAACAGCATCGTGTCGGGCAGTCCGACGGTGCGAGCCGCGTGCGCGAAGTCGCCGGCGGGATCCCGGACCCATTCGTAGGTGATGCCGGTCTGTTCGGCCCGGGTCGTGGCGTCTCCGAGGCCGTCCAGGTTGTTGACGCCGAGGATCTTCACCTGCGGGTTGGTCTTGGAGATCTGCTCGAGCCACGGCATCTCCTCGACACAGGGCGCGCAGGTCTTGGACCACTGGTTCACCAACACGGGCCGCCCGTCGAGCTCTTCACGCAGCGTCACCGATCGTCCCTCGGGTGTGAGGAGTCTCGTGTCGAGCATCCCCTCGACATCGGGCTTGCCAGGTCGTTCGGGCACCGCTTCGGCCGTCGAAGCGCCCTCGGGGGCTGTTTCGTCCTTCCCTTTGTCGACGACGAACGTCGCGACGAGCAACGCGAGCAGTACGACCACAGCGATGCCGCTCGCGACGAGTGCGAGGCGACGTCTCGGCGTCGGTCCGGGAGCATCGTCGGGGACGTCCATGACCCCATCGACGGTACCGGCGAAGGGTCTCCGGACGCGCATCACCGGCGCGAGCCGCACGTGGTGTGGCGGCTGCGCCGGTGAGCGACGGGCCTTCGGCAGTTCGGGGCTCGGTCATGGGACTCCTCTCGGTCATCCGGCCGTCACCCCTGCCGCGTCAGGCGGACCTCAGGTGCTCGGGAATCGGCACCTCGGGAAGTTCGTCCTCGGGACGGGCGACCTTGGGAGGGCGACCCCGGCGCCTCTTGGACGCGAGGACCCTCCCGTTCAGGAAGAGCTGACCGCCCCACACCCCGAACGGCTCCCTGCGGGCGAGGGCGCCTTCGAGGCACTCGGCGATCACCGGACAGGTCGCGCACAGACGCTTGGCTGCCGCGATGTCCTGGAGCTCCTCGGAGAAGAAGAGCGCGGTGAGGCCCGCGCCCCCGGTGTTGCAGGACGCGTCCGCCCACCAGGAGCGGTCGTCGTGCGCTTCGGTCAGCTCGATCTCGGCAACTGCGTACATGTCGGTACCTGTCTCTCTCGTTCGTGTCGTTCAGCCGGGTGGTCGGAGTGGTTGGGTCGGATTCATGGGCTTGGTCCCTTCTGTGGTGGTTCGAACCAGGACCGAAAAGCGTCGAGGCCGCCGGTTGCCCGGCGGCCGCTTCTCGGAGGTTCGGTTCGTTGCAGGCGTTGTGCCTAGCTCGAACCCTCCGACGGCCG
>JAGQSN010000279.1 GCA_020439555.1 Acidimicrobiales bacterium
GGTACTGGCCGATGTCGGTGAGGTAGAGACGGACGAGATCTTCCTCGTCCCGTTCCACGCGCTCCTTGGCCATCGCACACCTTTTCCTGTCGAACTAGAGATGCACCCGCCGGGCGAGTGGTCGTCCGGCAAGGTATGTCACGACCTACCATCGGACGCGACTGGGTTTCTCCACAGGTTACCGACCGGGTCAAGTCGCGGAAACCTCGCGAAGCGTCACCAACTCCGCCCGGCGCCACGCAGGTCGACCGTGAAGGCGAACGACCTATCGTGAGACGTGCCGAACCTCGACCACGGACGACGATGAGCGACGACACCACCCCCTCTGCCGGGCCCACCACCACCGCAGCCTCGGAAAGCGAGGTCGTGCCCGCCGAGTGGGGCCTGCTGGACGCCGAATCACAGAACGCGGCGTTCCCCGACACCTTCCCGATCCCGACGGCCGCGGAACGCGACTCGTTGCGCACCGGCGACCTGGTGAAGCTCGTCTTCGTTCTCGACCCGCCCCCGGCAGAGGGACCGAACGCCGAGCGGATGTGGGTGGAGGTGCGCACGGCTCTCCCGGACGGCACCTACGACGGTTGGCTCACCAACACACCAGTCGTGATCACCTCCCTGAACACATCGGCGCTGGTGGCGTTCGAGCCGCGTCACGTGGCCGGCATCGCCCTGCGACGCGACGAGGTGACCTTCGACGTCGAACTGAAGGCCGTCGTCAGCGCGAAGGCGCTCGACCTGAAGGGACCTCCCGGCTGGGCAGGTTTCGACGAGCCGCTCGCCCCGACCGACTCGGGTTGGAGCGTCACGGCCGGCAACGAACCGGCCGACTACTTCTCCGGGCCCAGCGAAGAGGTCACGAAGGTGCTGACGCTCGGTGATCTCGTCCAGCGGTACCCGGCCCTCGTAGAGGTGTTCCAGGCCGGGGAGGGCGAGTGGGCGTACCGCCCCGAACATCGTCGCTACGTGCGCATCAAGGGCACCTGACCGACGGGCCCCGACGCGGGAGGAGCCGGAACGATCAGGAGAGTTCGCCTTCTCCCGTCAACCGGTGCAGGTCCTCCCTGGCGATCCGGAGAGCACGCTGCAACGTCGCGGCGGTGGGACCGTCGGCCGGCCCCACCGCGACCGATTCCCACTTCTCGTAGCGGTCGATCAACGTGCGCAGCGCATCCGCCACGCCCGCGACGTCGGCAGAGAACGTGCCGGATCCCGGTTCGGATGCCGCCGATTCGACGAACCGCTCCCGCGGCATCTCCCTGAGTTCGGGGAGCCGTCGATGCCACGCCTCGGCCGCCTCTGCACGATGGGCACGCACACCCCAGAGCGCCTTCGAAGGTCCCGGCCCGGCCGCCGGCATGACCGCGGTGATCAGTGAGAAGAGTTCCAGCTCGGCATGGCAACTGCCGCCCACCCAGCGAGCGGCGGCCTCGATGGGAAGGCCGGCTGGCACCAGGACGGTCGGTTCGGGCGCGGTCACGCCAGGCAGGTTGACCGGGGGACACCTCCCGGGTCAACCGGTCTCGGATGCGACCGCCAACTCCGAGCCCACCGCGCCCACCCGACGGCCACCCAGTTCGGACACCAGAACCGCCGCGAGGATCAACACGGCACCCGTCACACCGCGCAATCCGATGGAGTCCCCTGCGATCACGCCGATCACCGCGGCTGAGACCGGTTCGAGCAACAGGACGATCGCGGCCTGTGCCTCGGGCACGACCCGCTGCCCCCACGACATCCCCCAGAAGGCGACGGCGGTCGGACCGACGCCGCAGAACACGGCCGCCACCCAGACGCCTCCGTCAAACGAGTAGCCGGCACCGGGACCCGAGCCTGCGAAGAACCCGGGCACGAGACACAACGCGCCCACAGTCACCACCTGCCAGAACGTGAACCGGAACGCATCGTGCCGGTCGGCCACCTCACCGACGATGAGGAGGTGCACCGCGAACGCGAAAGCGCACAGCAGGGTGAGGATCTCACCGCGACCGAACGC
Organism: Acidimicrobiales bacterium; assembly: GCA_020439555.1. Taxonomy (GTDB): domain Bacteria; phylum Actinomycetota; class Acidimicrobiia; order Acidimicrobiales; family Iamiaceae; genus Aquihabitans. Next base: position 1,994 of record JAGQSN010000279.1, read on the forward strand.
CCCGACTCCGCCTACGAGCGCCACGAGACCGGCCACCGCCAGGACGACTCCGAACACCACGTTGCGCGGAGGGAAGGAACGGGTCCGCACTGCGACGATCACCGGCACGAGCACGACGAGCAGGTACGTGATGAAGGCGGACGTGGCCGGAGTGGTGTGCTGCAACCCCACCGTCTGGAACACGTAGCCGGCGAGCAGAACGACCCCGCCGATGATCCCGTGCCTCGCCACGCCCGGTGTCGCGGGCCCGCGGAAGGCCAGGGGAGCGAGCACCGCTGCGCCCACCAGGAAGCGAACAGCGAGGAACGGCACGACCTCCGCCCGCTCGACGGCGTCCTGCACCACGACGAACGTGGAGCCGAACATGAACCCCGAGAGGGCCAGCGCGCCAACCCCGGCCGCCCGGCCGCGGCCGTCCACCACAGCCGCCCTACCGGTAGCCGTTGGTGATCGGCAGCCGTCGATCCTTGCCGAACGCCTTCTCGGTGATCCGGGCGCCGATCGGGCTCTGGCGTCGCTTGTACTCGGCGTTGTCGACGAGTCGGACTACCCGCCTGACCGTGTCAGCGTCGTGGCCGTGGGCGATCAACTCAGCGACGGTGCGGTCGTCCTCGATGTATCCCCGCAGAATCGGGTCCAGCACCTCGTACGGGGGCAGGCTCTGGTCGTCCCGCTGGTCGGGTCGCAGCTCCGCGGACGGAGGTTTGGTGATGACGCCCTCGGGGATCACCGGTGCGTCGCCCTGCGTGTTGCGCCAGCGGCACAGGTCGAAGACGCGGGTCTTGTACACGTCCTTGAGCACCGAATAGCCGCCGACGGTGTCGCCGTAGAGGGTCGCGTAGCCGACGGCGACCTCGGACTTGTTGCCCGTGGACAGCACGATCCAACCGAACTTGTTGGACAGCCCCATCAGCGTCATTCCTCGGAGACGGCTCTGGAGGTTCTCCTCGGTCAGGTCCGGTTCGCGTCCCTCGAACGACGGCGCGAGCATGTCGAGCATCGCGGCGTGCGCCGGTTCGATCGGGATCGTCCGGTAGTCGATGCCGAGGTTGTCGGCCAGGAGCGCTGCGTCGCTGCGGGAGTGGTCGCTGGAGTAGCGCGACGGCATCGACACGCCGTGGACGTGGTCGGGGCCGATCGCATCGGTGGCCACCACCGCGACGAGAGTCGAGTCGATCCCGCCGGACAGGCCGATGACGACGTCCGTGAAGCCGTTCTTCACCAGGTAGTCCCGGGTACCGACGACCAACGCCCTGTAGACCTCCTCGTCAGGGGTGAGCAGAGGGGAGATCGGCCCGTCGATCATGGGTGCGTCACTGCTGGAACGGCGAACCTCGGATGCCTGGACCTCCTCGGAGCCGACCACCGCGACCGGCAGCGCCCGGTCGGTCGGTCGGCCGCGCGGGTCGAGCAGTCGCTTCCTGTAGACCGGGTCGACGTCCACGTCGACGATCAACACGTCTTCGACGAACTGCGGCGAACGGGCGAGCAGTTGACCCTGCGCGTCGAACACCATCGAACCGCCGTCGAACACGAGCTCGTCCTGGCCGCCCACCTGGTTCACGTAGACGAGCGCGGTCGACGCATCAGCTGCACGGGTCCCCATGAGTCGCTCGCGCCGGGCGATCTTGCCCTCCGAGTACGGCGAGGCGTTGATGTTGACGATCAGCTCTGCGCCGCTGTCGGCCTGGTCGAGGATCGGACCCGCCGGGTTCCAGGCGTCCTCGCAGATCGACACCCCCACTCGCACCCCGCCGACCGACCAGAGCTGGGCCGGTTCGGCGCCCCGGGCGAAGTAGCGGGCCTCGTCGAACACGGCGTAATTGGGTAGCTCGCGCTTGTGGTAGACGCCGACGACCTCACCGTGGGCACAGATCGCCGCCGCGTTCCACAGGTCCCGCCCAGCGTCGACGAAGCCGACGACGGCGACGCAGTCCGTGGTGGCGGCCGCCACCTTCTCGAGAGCCGCGCGGTTCTCGGCGATGAAACCCGGCTTGAGGAGCAGATCCTCCGGCGGGTAACCGGTGATCGCCAGCTCGGGAAACGCAGCGAGATCACAACCGGCGTCGGATGCCGCCGCGAGGGCAGCAAGGATCGCCTCGACGTTGTGGTCGAGGGCACCGACGCGGGTGTTGATCTGACACGACGCGATCCGCAGGCGAGGCATGCACCCGAGTGTGTCACGCAGCGGCCGGCGGTGACGGTGCGTAATCTCGGAGTTCGGTGTGCCGGGAAGCCTGGTCGGCGAACCACTTCGCCGACCTCAGGACCGCAGTGAACACACCACCAGGACCCGATCCGACGAGACCCACCACCGGGAGCGACGTCTCCCGGCCCAGCCGTCACGACGTTCAGACCGAGGAGTCCTCACGCGAACTCCTCGGGGGCATCGTCCTGTTCGCAGCAACCGTCGTCGCTCTCGTCCTCGCCAACTCACCGCTGCGCGACGGCTACCTGGACCTCCTCGGTCACTCGGTCGGCGGCGGACCCGACGCACTCCACCTCCGAGAGCCGCTCGGAGCATGGGTGAACGACGGGCTCATGGCCGTCTTCTTCCTCGTCGTCGGTGTCGAGATCAACCGGGAGCTGACTACGGGGGCGCTCCGGGACCGCAAGGCCGCAGCACTGCCGGTGGTCGCGGCCCTCGGCGGGATGATCGTTCCCGCCTCGATCTTTCTGCTCGTCACACGCGGCACCGACGCGACGCACGGCTGGGGCATCCCGATGGCGACCGACATCGC
>JAGQSN010000280.1 GCA_020439555.1 Acidimicrobiales bacterium
GTGATGAAGGTCTTGGAGCCGTTCACCACGTAGTGGTCGCCGTCACGGATCGCGGAGGTCGACATCGAGGCCAGATCGGACCCGATCCCCGGTTCGGTCATCGCGATCGCCGTGATCAACTCGCCCGAGCAGATGCCCGGTAGCCACCGCTGCTTCTGCTCCTCGGTGCAGAGGCTCAGGAAGTAGGGGAGGCAGATGTCGTTGTGCAGGGTGATCCCGAGACCCGCGCCCCCGGTGCCCGAACGTTGCACCTCCTCGCCGATCACGAGGTTGTAACGGAAGTCGGAGACCCCTCCGCCGCCGTAGGACTCCGGTACGTCCATGCCGAGGAAGCCGGACGCGCCCGCCGTCGCGAAGAGTTCCCTGGGGACGATCCCGTCCTTCTCCCACTCGAGATGGTGAGGGGTGATCTCCTGCTCGACGAACTGCCGGAAGGCCGCACGGAACATCTCGTGCTCTTCGGTGAACAACGTTCGCTTCATGGGTTGATCCTGCCAGGTGTCGCTCCGCCGGGAGTCGGTCGCGCGGGTCGGCCGCGCCAGGAGTCCAACGTGAGGATGTAGACAACGACGGTGGTCGAACCGGGAGACGTCGAGGACCGACCGTGCGTGATCGTCTTCCTCGGTGGCCCCGACGGTGGTGAACAGCGGGCGCTCGACCTGCCGGTGCCTTCACTGGTGATAGCCGCCGATTCCGGGTTGCACCGAGCAGAGGCGCTCGGCGTGAAGGTCGACTGGGTGGTCGGCGACCTGGACTCGGTGGACCCGCACCGCCTCGAGCGCGCACAGGACGTCGGCACCGCCGTGCGCCGCTTTCCGTCCGACAAGGACGCCACAGACGCGGAACTCGCGTTGGATCTTGCACGCGAATCCGTCGCAGGCTGGTCCGATACGACCGCGCGGCCACTGTTGGTCGTCGTTGCGGGCGTCAGCGGTCGATTCGACCTGTTGCTGGCGGACACGTTGCTGCTCGCCGGGCCGTTCACCGAACCCTTCGACGTCGTCGGTCACTTCGGTGAGGCGACGATCCACGTCGTCAGGCCGGGACGACCCGTCATCCTCACGGGCGAGGTCGGCGAGCAGGTTTCGTTGTTGCCGGTGGGCGGCTCTGCCACTGGTGTTCGGGCCGACGGGTTCAGGTGGGCGCTGGTCGACGCGGCCCTCACCTCGGGGACGACCCGCGGTGTCAGCAACGAGCTTCTGGCGGATCGTGCCACTGTCTCGACCGCCGAAGGGACCCTGTTGGTCCTCCAACAGGGGGAGGTCGTCCATGTCGAGGATGACAGGGTCGGGCCGTACGACCCGTCGCCGACGGGCTGAGTTCGCGCCGGAGGCACCGGCCGAGCACACTGGCGTCGATGGACGTCGACGCGGAGCTGGTCGCACCGTGCGGAGCCGACGAGCTCTACGGGTGGGTGGAGGATCTCGCCACCTATCCCCGCTGGTTGGAGATCGTCACCCGGGCCGAACCGATCGCGGACGACGGTGACGTCGCCGCGTGGGCAGTGGACCTGAGGGGACGGCTCGGGCCGTTGGCGAGGTCGAAGCGGCTTCGGATGGTGCGAACCGTCCACGACGGTCGCAAGGCGCGCTTCGAACGGGCCGAGATCGACGGACGGTCCCACAGCCCGTGGATCCTCGACGCGACCGTCGAGGAGACGACCTCGGGGTCACGACTCCACATGCACCTGCACTACGGCGGAGGATTGTTCGGACCGGTGCTCGAACTGGTGCTGCGAGACGAGATCGCGCGTTCGCGGGATCGCCTGCTCGAGCTCGTGACCTCCTAGCCGGACCTAGCTCCGCGCCCACGCTCTCCAGCGGCCGTCGGTGGAGACGAGCTGTACGCCCATCCCGAAAGTCTCGCTCAGTGTCTCCTCCGTCAGCGCCTCGGCGACCGGACCTGCGGCAACGATTCGCCCGGCACGGAGCAGGAGCGCGTGCGTGAAGCCGACGGGGATCTCTTCGACGTGGTGAGTCACCAGGACCATCGGCGAGACGCTCGCGTCCGAAGCGAGGCCGCTGAGACGTGCCAGGAGGTCCTCACGGGCACCGAGGTCCAGGCCCGCGAACGGTTCGTCCAGGAACAGCAGGTCCGGCTCGGCGATGAGCGTCCGCGCCATCTGGACCCGCTGACGCTCACCGGAGGACAAGGTCCCGAACGTGCGACCGCGCAGGTGGGTGATCCCGAGCCGTTCGAGCACGGCGGCCGCGGCGACTCGGTCCCCGTCGGTGTACTCGTGCCACCACGTCTCCAGGTCACCCCTCAGGCCGGTCACGACGAGGTCGTCGACCTCCAGGGTCGGTCGGAGCCGGTCGGCGAGCGCCGCGGAGGACACCCCGACCCGGCCCCGGGTCGTCCGGACGTCACATCGACCCAGTTCCTCGCCCAGGACGCGAACCGTCCCGGTCGTGGGGTGCTGCCACATGGAGGCGATGTCCAGCAGCGTCGACTTCCCCGACCCGTTGGGGCCGAGCACCACCCAACGGTCCGACCGGCCCACCGACCACGACACGTCGCGCAAGATCCACCGATCGTCGCGACGGAACCCGACGTCGACCAGCTCCAGGGGCCTGTCGGATGACGCAACGGTTGACACCTGGGTGACGGTATCGTCCGGTCCGGACGTGCCGTACCGGCCGAACCGCCCCGTAGGCTTGCGCCGTGCAGATCGGCATTCTCGGAGGAACCGGACCCGCGGGCAGTGCGCTCGGCGTCCGCCTGGCGTCCGTCGGCCACGACGTGATCATCGGATCCAGGTCGAAGTACCGGGCCATGGAGGTCGTCGACAAGCTCCGGGAACGGTGGCCCGACCGCTCGCTCCGCATCACCGCAGGAGACAACGCCGCCGCGGCCGCAGCGGGCGTCGTAGTGATCGCTACGCCGTGGGACGGCGCCTACGGGACCGCAACCTCCGTCGCCGACCAACTCGACGGCAAGGTCGTGATCTGCATGGCGAACGCCCTCACGCGCATCGGCAAGGAGTTCCAGCCGCTGGTTCCGCCGCGCGGTTCTGTCGCAGCGAGCGTCCAGGCGGCCGTCCCGGCGTGTCGGGTGGCGGCCGCGTTCCACCACGTGCCGGCCAAGGAACTCGGTGACCTCGACCACCCGATCGAATCCGACGTGCTCGTCTGCTCCGATCACCCCGAGGCGACCGAACGAACCTCGACGATCGTGGCCGGCATTCCGAACATGCGGCCGCTCGACGCAGGCGGGCTCTCCCAGGCCACACCGATCGAGTCGTTCACCGCCGTTCTGCTCCAGCTCAACGTCCACTACAAGACGCGGGTCGCCCTACGTTTCACGGGCATCCCGCAGTCCGATGAAGTCGATCCGACGAAGGCCGAGACCGATTCGTGAACGCAATCGCCGAACCCCGACCACCGATGATGCTCTACGACACGGCCCGCCAGGCCGTCGTGCCGTTCGAGCCGGGACGCATCGTCACCATGTACACGTGCGGCATCACGCCGTATGACGCCACCCACTTCGGTCACGCCGCCACTTACCTCACCTACGACGTCCTCCAGCGACGGTTGCGGGACAGAGGACACGAGACGCGGTGTGTCCGGAACATCACCGACGTGGACGACAGCATCCTCCAGAAGGCCCGAGAGATCGGTGTCCACTACCTGGACCTGGCGGCGGGTGAGATCGCCCGCTTCGACGACGACCTCGCCGCGCTGGGGCTGCTGCCCGCCTGGAGCGAACCACGAGCGACGTCCGCCATCCCCGACATCCGAGGTTTCATCGGCATGGTCCTGGACAGCGGCCACGCCTACGAGGCCGGCGGTGCCGTCTACTTCGACGTCAGTACGTGGGACCGGTTCGGTGAGATCAGCCACTTCCCGCGAGCCGAGATGCTCGCCCTGGCGGCGGAGCGTGGCGGGAACCCCGACGACCCGAACAAGCGTGACCCGTTGGACTTCGTGCTCTGGCAGCCGTCCGCTCCCGACGAGCCGTCCTGGGAGTCCCTCTGGGGACCGGGCCGACCCGGTTGGCACATCGAGTGCTCCGCTCTCGCGCTGCGCGAGCTCGGCACCACGATCGACCTGCACGGCGGCGGCGGCGATCTCGTGTTCCCGCACCACGAGTGCGAGGCAGCGCAATCGGAGGCCGCGACCGGGGAACCCTTCGTCCGCCACTGGATGCACCAGGCGATGGTGCGGATGGACGGCGAGAAGATGTCGAAGTCCCTGGGCAACCTCGTCTTCGTCTCGGAGCTCCGCAAGGAGTGGGACCCGCGGGTCATCCGGCTCGTGGCCCACGCGCAGCACTACCGACGGGCTTGGGAGTGGGACGACGCCATGCTGCCCGCCGCGGCAGAACGCCTCGCCGCCTGGCAGGCCAACGGTGAGGGCGGCTTCGCGTTGGCCGAGGTGAGAGCCGCTCTCGACGACGATCTGGACACCCCGACCGCCGTCGCGGCGATCGACGCTGCAGCAGCCGAGGGCCGTGGGGTGTCGGTGGCTGCGGGCCTGCTCGGCATAGACATCCTCGACGTCTGACATCTCGCCGAGGATTGACCGAAGTGGCTCGCGGCGGGGTTCTGGTTGAGGCATGATCGGGCCGTGACAGAGGACGTCGGCAAGCTGTACCCGGTCGCCAAGGCCGTGCTGACCCCGCTGTTTCGCGCCTCCTGGCGTTTCACCCTCGAAGGCGTCGAGAACGTTCCGACCACCGGGCCGGCGATCCTCTGCCCGAACCACACTTCCGTGCTCGACTCCTTCTTCGTGCCCGCCTTGCTGCCGCGCCGCGTGACCTACGTCGGCAAGGCCGAGTACATGGACGACTGGAAGACCCGCCGCCTTTTCCCGGCTCTCGGAATGATCCCGATCGACCGGAGCGGGGGAGACGCCGGCGAACGCGCGCTCGCCACGGCGCAACGGATTCTGGAACGCGGTGAACTGTTCGGCATCTACCCGGAGGGCACCCGCAGCCGCGACGGCCGTCTCTACCGGGGCCACACCGGTCCGGCCCGGCTGGCCATTCGTGCAAACGCCCCGATCATCCCCATCGGACTCGTCGGGGCCCGCGAGGTGATGCCTCCGGAGGCCAAGTTCCCGAAGCTGCGGCTACCGGTGACGATCCGATTCGGTCGCCCGATCTCGGTCGAGCGGTACCTGGACCGCGCTGACGACCATCTCGTGTACCGCCAGATCATCGACGAGGTCATGTACGAGATCCGCGAACTGTCGGGTCAGGAGTACGTGAACGAGTACGCGACGAAGAAGAAGGCAGCGCAGGCAGCGACCGCGCCGCGGGAAGCCGAGCGCACGACTTCGACGTCGGAGCGGCCGGACCTGGTGCTGGTCAGCGGAAACGGTCACCGCCCGGTCGACGACGGAGCCTCGACGAACGACGGTGCGAGGTCCGTCGCCGACGAGTCCGAGCAGGACATCCTGGCCGAGACCCGACGTTCATCCGCCGACCTGCTGCGCCAACCCGTCCGACGCAGCTCCTGACGGTCCGGGCCGTAGAAACCTTTCAGGGGTCGGACGGGCACGCGAATACGCTCGCCCTTCATGGCCGAGATCACGATCACCCTGCCCGACCGTTCCCAACGATCGGTGGACGCGGGAACCACCGTGGCCGGTCTGGCGGCCTCGATCGGTCGAGGCCTCGCCAAGGCAGCCGTCATCGGCACCGTCAACGGCATCGAACGCGACCTGAACTGGGAACTGGCCGACGGCGACGAGGTCGAGATCGTCACGGCCACCTCCGAGCGGGGGCTGTACACGATCCGCCACTCGACGACGCACGTGATGGCACAGGCCGTGCTCGAACTGTTCCCCGGCGCGACCTTCGCCATCGGTCCTCCCGTGGAGGACGGCTTCTACTACGACTTCGCGTTGCCCCCGGGACCCGACGGCAAGCCCGCGACGTTCGTGCCGGAGGACCTCGAACGCATCGAGTCCCGGATGCGTGAGATCCTCGCCGAGGCGCAACCGTTCGTGCGCGACGAGATCCCCGACGACCGGGCGCGGGAGGTCTTCGCCGGCCACCGGTTCAAGTTGGAGATCATCGACGGCGAAGCGGACGACCCGACCTCCGCGACGGAGAAGGGCCTCGTGCGCACGTACGAGAACCCTCCGTCGGAACCGTGGGAGAACCCGCCGTTCAACGGTTACCCCGGTTTCGTGGACCTCTGCCGGGGGCCGCACGTGCCGGACACGAAATCGTTCCTCGGACACTTCAAGCTGATGCGCGTCGCCGGTGCCTACTGGCGAGGCGACGAACGCAACGAGATGCTCCAGCGCATCTAC
>JAGQSN010000025.1 GCA_020439555.1 Acidimicrobiales bacterium
CTTGGCCGAGTGCAGCGTCATCAGCACGACCTGCGAATCGTCGTCGGGGATCTGGTCCGAGTCGGCGACGAGGCTCACCTGCTCCAGGAACTCGTCCACCGACTCGACCTCGCGGGCCGAGCCGACCAGTTCGGCCAGGTTCTCCAGGCGGCCCTCCGCCTCGATCGAGGTCTCCGCCTGCAACTCCTCCAGGTAACCGCTGCGGTCGAGCACGCATTCGAGCAAGGCGGCGGGACCGTCGGCGACCTTCTCCTTCGCCGCGTCGACGATCTCCAGGAACTGCTCGATGCCCTTCACGGCACGGCCCGTCACCCCCGCCTGCGGGGCGAGGCGCAACGCTTCGAGGAACGGGTAGCCGTTGGCCGCCGCCCAGGCGTCCAGACGGGCCACGGTCGAGTCGCCGACCCCCCGTTTTGGCACGTTCAGCACCCGTTTCACCGCCACCTCGTCCGCCGGGTTCACCACGGCCTTCACGTAGGCGAGCGCGTCCTTGACCTCCTTGCGGTCGTAGAAGCGGGTACCACCGACGACCTTGTAGGGGACCCCCGCCCGGAGCAGGTGCTCCTCGACGACGCGGCTCTGGGCGTTGGTCCGGTAGAAGACCGCGACGTCCCCCCAGCGCATCTCCCCGGAGTCGTGGAGCTTGGCGATCTCGTGGGCGACCCACTGGCCTTCGTCGGATTCGTCGTCCGCGTGGTAGCGGACGATCGCGTGGCCCTCGCCCTCGTCGGTCCAAAGCTCCTTCGGTTTGCGGCCGAGGTTGTTGGAGATGACCGCGTTCGCGGCGTCGAGGATCGTCTGCGTGGACCGGTAGTTCTGTTCGAGCACGACGACCGTGGCATCCGGGAACGCGTCCTCGAACTCCAGGATGTTGCGGATGTCCGCCCCGCGAAAGTTGTAGATCGACTGGTCGGAATCCCCGACGACGCAGACGTTGTGGTGTCCGCCGGCCAGTTGGAGGACCATCTCGTTCTGGACACGGTTGGTGTCCTGGTACTCGTCGACGAGGACGTGACGGAAGCGACGGCGGTAGTGCTCGAGCACCTCCGGCTGGGTCCTGAACAGTTCGACGGTGTTGCGGAGCAGGTCGTCGAAGTCCATCGCCCCGGCCTTGAGCAGCCTGGCCTGGTACTCGGCGTACACGTCGGCGATCTTGCGTTCGAAGATGGCCGACGCCCGTTCGGCGTAGGCCTCCGGGCCGACGTCGTCGTTCTTGGCGGAGGAGATCGTGGCGTGGACGGACCGTGGCGGGAACCGCTTCGGGTCCAGGTTCAGGTCCCGGATGACGTAGCCGGTCAGGCGCTGCGCATCAGCCTGGTCGTAGATCGTGAACGACGACGGAAAGCCCAGGTGATGACCGTCTCGGCGAAGGATCCGCACGCACGCCGCATGGAAGGTCGACACCCACATCTTCTGGGCGACCGGGCCGACGAGCGTGGCGACACGCTCCTTCATCTCCTGCGCCGCCTTGTTGGTGAAGGTGATGGCCAGGATCTCGAACGGTGAGGTCCCGGTCTCGATCAGGTGCGCGATCCGGTGAGTGAGCACCCTCGTCTTACCGGACCCCGCGCCGGCGACGACCAGCAATGGGCCCTCGTCGTGCACCACGGCCTCTCGTTGGACCGGGTTGAGCCCCTCGAGCAGCGGTGACGGGTCGAACGGATCGGACATCGGATCAACCCTACCGACCGCCCCCGACAGGGCGATCTGGCACGTCGGAGGCCCAGCGCAGACCCGAAGATGTCGAACAGGCCCGGGACCCTCGGGAAGAATGGCCGGATCGCCTCGCCCGTCCCATCCGACCCGACGGCCACCGCCGGTGCGTCCGACCTCGTGAAGCGGCAACGCTCACGGGGTGGTCGGGCCGTGAGGACGACCCTGATGGTCGTCGTCTTCCTGTTCGTGCTCTTCTACCTGGTGCTGCCGAAATGGGCGGCGCAGAAGGAGACGGCAGAACGGCTCCAGCAGGTCAACCCGCTCCTGCTCCTGTTGGCACTCGGCCTCCAGTTCGCGTCGCTGACCGCGTACGCGGTCCTCACCCGGGTGACCCTCCCACCGAAACCGAAGCTCGGACTGTTCACGATCTTCCGGGTTCAGTTGGCGACCCGTGCCGTGACGAACGTCGTGCCGGGAGGTTCGGCGGCCGGCAGCACCCTCGGCTACCGACTGTTCACCCAGGCAGGGGTGGCCCCCACCGCGGCGGGCTTCGCGATGGCGACGGTCGGCATCGGCTCGGCGGTCGTGCTCAACCTGATCCTCTGGTTGGCGCTACTCGTGTCGATTCCGCTGTTCGGTTTCAAGCAGGCCTACGTGGGCGCAGCGCTCGTCGGCGTGCTGTTGCTCGCCGCCGCCGGCGCGCTCGTGTGGACGCTGATGGAAGGCCGGGACCGCGCCGAGCGAGTGCTGCGTGCCATCGCCCGCCGGATTCCATTCGTGCACGAGGACACGATGACGAGGTTCGTGCACCAGCTCGCGGATCGCCTGCACGACCTCGCTTCCCAACCGGAACTGATCCGCAAGGGCACCGTCTGGGCGGCGGCGAACTGGCTGATCGACGCCGCCTCGCTCTGGGTCTTCCTGCGTGCCTTCGGTGCTTCGGTCGACCCGATCGTGCTGATCGTGGCTTACGGGGTCGCACAGGTGGCCGCCGCGATCCCGATCACGCCGGGAGGCCTGGGTGTCGTCGAGACGGCGCTACCGGCCACCCTCACCGGGTTCGGGGTGCCGGGCAGTATCGCGGTGGCAGGCGTGCTCAGTTGGCGTTTCGCACAGTTCTGGTTGCCGATCCCGCTCGGCGGCCTTTCGTACCTGACTCTGCGCTTCGGCAGGGTCGGTCGGGGTCGGGAGCCCGTCGCCCGGATGTCGCGTTCTATCGGCGAGTCCGTCAGCCGGCGGGTCTGGGACGAGGAGTTGGGTGACTACCGGTGGACGGGCACCGTCGAGGCCGTTCCCGAGGACGTTCCCCTGGCGGTCGACCCGGCGGACGAGGCGCAGGCCCGAGACAGCGCGACAGGCCGGTCACCAGCGGTCCACGAGGGCAGGTCGGGCGACATGGACGACGGCCTCGATCCGCCGGCGTTCGGTTGACCGCCACGACCCGGCGACACCCCGACGAGCCTCAGGGTCCCGGTGGAAAGCGGTCCTTCAACCAGGTCGTGAACGCCTCGGGTCCCAGAGGTTCGCCGGTGAGCCACCCCTGCACGGCGTCGAAGCCGATCCGCCCGGCTGCGCTTCGCTGATCCGGCTCCTCGATCCCCACGGCGTGGCTGACCCAACCGACGCCCCTGCACATCGTCACCAACGCTTCCGCTACCGACGCGACCGCTGCGTCCGCGTTCAGGCGTGATGAGATCTGCGGGCCGAGCCTCGCTCCCTGCAACGGGAGCTGCACGAGTTCGGTGAGCGGGAGACCTCCGCCGCCGAGACCGTCCACCATCATCGCCACGCCGTGCCGGGCGAGCTCGTGGACCACCGCACGCACGTCGGTTCTGCGCAGGTCGCCGGCCTGGAGCTCCAGGACCAGGTCCGACCCGTCCGCGCCCGCGTCACGCAGGTCGTCGAGAACGCCCACCACGAACCCGACCGAGAGAAGATCCGTCGCTGCGACGTTCACGTGGACCGGTGGCACGTCACTCGCGGACCGCGGGAGCGGCCATGCCGATCGCTGCGCGAGTGCCTGTCTCCGCACCCACCGTCCGAGCGCAGCGGCGTAACCGGCTTCGGCCGCCGCCCGGGCGACACGCTCGGGACCGACCGCCCGGCGTTCCGGGCCAGGCCAGCGGAGGAGCACCTCGACCCCTACGAGGACGTCGTCCATCGACAGGATCGGCTGCTGGTGGATCTCGAGGTCACCGCTGGAGATCGCCCGTACCAGATCGACGGTGAAGCGGGACCGGGCTCCACGTGTCGCCGGTGCCTCGCCTTCGGCCCGCGCCCCTCGGCCCTTGGCCTCGTACATGGCGAGGTCGGCCACCCTGAGAAGGCGGTCCGCGTCGTCGAGGACGGGATCGGCCAACGCGACACCGACGCTCATGACGACCTGGAGAGCGACGTCACCCAACTCGACCGGCCGGTCCTCGACCGCCGCGTGCACCTTCTCCGCGATCACGGCCGCCTGATCGGCGGAGTCCAGGTTCTCGCACACGACCACGAACTCGTCACCGCCGCTCCGGGCGACCAGGTCACCCGTGCGGACCGCGTTGCTGATACGCCTGGCAACCTCGATGAGAAGTCGGTCGCCATGATCGTGGCCGTACCGGTCGTTCACGTCCTTGAATCCGTCGAGATCCGCGTAGAGCACGGCCACCCGGCGCCCCGACTCCCGCCCCGAGATCAGCGCTGCCTCGAGGCGTTGCACGAGCGCCGCGCGGTTGCCGACGCCCGTCAACGGATCATGGGTCGCCTGGTGGGCGAGTCGGCGGTGGTCCTCGTCCCGTTCGAGGGCGACGGCGATCAGCGACGTCGCCGCGTTCTTGACCGGCCCCTGGACCATGACACCGGACGAGGTCGTTCCGAGCACGACGATCAGGGCACCAGGGCGGGCCCTGGACGATGACGCCACCGGCAGGATCTGCAGAGCGGTGAAACTGTCGTCGGGCACACAGCCCAACCCGAAACGGTGGTCGTGCGCGGTGTCGACGACCAGGACCGGTTGCCCCGTGACGACCGCCTGACCGTACGGGGAGGTGAGGTTCACGGGCCGGTCGGCGAACCAGGCGCGCCATCGTTCCTCACCGGCGACGAGGCTCAGCCGATCGCCGTCGACGTGCAGAACCACCACCTCGGACCCGAGCGTGTGCTGGGCGACCAGCCTCCCCACCGCGTGCAACGCTCGATCGAGTGGCTCGTCACGTGCGATTCCCTCGAACACCTGGGCGTACGCCAACGACAACGCAGCGGCTCGGCGACGGCGCAGAGCCCCCTGGAACAGTGCCGCGGCATTGGCGAGGTACGAGGCGGTGGAGGGTTCCGGGCCGGCTCGACCGGGCCTCCATCTGATCAACAGGAACCCTTCGGTGGGCGGAGCCTGGTCGGCGTTCCCCCCTGGATCGGCCTCCGACGGGGACACCCCGAGCCGCAACCAGAGGACTTGGCCCTGACCGGGAGGCGGCGCCACACCGGCCGGGGTGCCGACGGTGGAAGGCGACAGGATCAAGTGGTCCACGACCCCGAGCCGACCCCTCAGCCAGGAGGTCCCTGCCTCGCCGATCGTCGGGTCCTCGGCGTCGACGTTCGCCTCGGACCATCTGTGGGTGCGGTGAAGTCTCGATCCGCTCAGGTCGAGTTCGTAGACGACAGCGGACGCCGCGCCCGTGAACTCGACCAGTTCGCGCAATGCTCGCGTGATGCCCGCGTCGAGGTCGTCGGCGTCGGTCAGTAGGAGCCTCGTGCTGATCGAGCGGAGCAACTTCGCGAGCGCCACCTGTTCGCCCATGACCCGGTCCATGCGCTGACGATCGGTCACCTCGCGTGTGACACAGACGACCTGGTCGTCGTGGAGCGGGGCGAATCGTGCCTCGACCGATCGGGCCGCGGTTCCCGTACCGACGTTGAGAACCCTCGTCACCGGCGACACGTTCTGGAGCACGGTGCGGACCGCGTCGCGCACCGTTCGCACGACCGCGTCAGGCGTCTCGCTTCCGACGGAACGCAGGTCACGTGCCGGGTCGAAAGGCCGTGTCGAACCACCGGCGAGGATCTCACGACCCTCGGAGTCGAGCAGCGCGACCCCGTCGCCCACCGCATCCCAGGCCGACACCACGGCCGGACGGCCGGCCGACGCCTCGGACTGTTCGAACACCCTCCCCAGCCCGTCGGCCAGGAGGTCGACCAGGGCGAGGTCCAAGGCGGAGAAGATCTCCCGCTCGACACCTCCGAGGAGAACCACGGCGCCGGCGACACGACCGGAGGCCCAGACGGGTGAAATGACCGACGCCCTCACGCCCGGGGACGGCAACGGGGCGATCGTCATCCTTTCGTCCAGTGCCCGACGTACCACCGGGTCGGTGATCTCGTCGCCGACGGACCATTCACCGACGCCGGCAGGGTCGACGACGGAGACGACCGTGACCGGAGTGCCATCACCACCGACGACCACGCAACCGGCCGGCGCCGCGACCGCCCGACAGCCGGCCTCGAGGTGAGCGCGGAACAAATCGGATGCGTCGGCGGTTCCGACGGCAACGCTTCGGAGCGCGGCGAGTACGTCCGCGAGCCGGTCGGCGTCGTTCCCTTCCCGATCGGCCGCGACGCCGGACGAGCCGGTCAGACGCGTTCCCTCATGCCTCATGGGTCCGACGAAACCTAACCGCGGGCGCGCCTCGGCAACAGCCAATCCGCCCGCAGAGCCTTTCGACTCCGCTCGAGGAGCAACCAAACCGGTGGTCGGGCGAAGTCGAAACCACCTATCGGGGTCGCTTCACTCCCACTCGATCGTGCCTGGCGGCTTGCTCGTGATGTCGTAGGCGACGCGGTTCACACCGTCCACCTCGTTGATGATCCTGTTGCTCATCCGTTCGAGAAGTTCGTAGGGCAGCCTCGCCCAGTCCGCCGTCATGGCGTCCTCGGAGGTGACGGCACGGATGATGATCGGGTGACCGTAGGTGCGTTCGTCGCCCATCACGCCGACGGAGCGGATGTCGGGCAGCACGGCGAACGCCTGCCAGATCTTGCGTTCCAGCCCGGCGGCACGGATCTCCTCCCGGACGATCGCATCGGCACGCTGGAGCAGGTCGACCTTCTCGGGAGTTACCTCGCCGATGATGCGGACCCCGAGTCCGGGCCCCGGGAACGGCTGGCGCCACACGAT
>JAGQSN010000281.1 GCA_020439555.1 Acidimicrobiales bacterium
ATGGCCCGCATCGTCTTCTGGTCCGTGACCGGCCAGAAACCAACCACCTGAGGTTTCGACTGCGCTCGCCGGCGCTCGCTCCGCTCAACCATCGGACTATGCCGCCCCTTGAGCGAAGTTGACAGGGGAGGCTTGCTTCACGGTGGACTTAGGGCCGTTTCGGCGCGATCCGTTCTACGCTCGGCCGCCATGAGGATGGACGACGTCGAAGCGACCGGAATCGAGGTTCGCCGTGGCGGTGCCGCGGTGAAGGGTGCGAAGTTCGGGATCCCCACGTTGATCGCGTTGGTGGTCGGCTTCCTTCTGACCCAGGCGGGAGGTGGAGGCGGCGGAGCGAACGGAACCGACATCGGTCAGGTTCTCGGGCAGTTGCAGGCCGGTGGCGGAGCAGTGTCGGCCGAGGGCGAGAAGGTCGACGGCAGCACGCTCGAAGGCCAGGAGAAGTTCACCGGACAGTTGATGACCCTCCTCACCGGCTACTGGGAGGAAGAGTTCCCGAACCTGAGCGACCGGCGCTTCGAGGAGCCGACGTTCGTCGTCTTCGACGGCCCGACGCAGACCGGCGGATGCGGTGTGGGTCGGCCCGAGGCCGGGCCGTTCTACTGCCCGGGTGATCAGAAGATCTACGTCGACCTCGGATTCTACCGTCAGCTCGAACAGCAGCTCGGATTCGGCGGGGACTTCGCGATGGCTTATGTCATCGCGCACGAGTACGGCCACCACATCCAGAACCTCCTCGGGGTACTCGGTGGGTCGCAGTCCAACGCCCAGTCGGTGAAGGTCGAACTCCAGGCCGACTGTTATGCGGGTGCGTTCGCGAGCGAGGCGAAGGCACAGGGTCGAGTGGAGGACGGTGACTTCGACGAAGCTTTCGACGCCGCCGCGGCAGTGGGCGACGACGCCATCCAGGGAGCCGACGCGAACCGCGACACCTTCACCCACGGGACCTCCGCCGAGAGGCAGCGCTGGTTCCGTCAAGGTCTCGACTCGGCAGACCCGGCCACCTGCACGACAGGAGCCTGAGCCGGCCGAACGCGGGCTGCGTCCGGTTTTCGATTCGAGGGTGCCAGACATCTGACAGAGTGTCAGGCGATGGTCTCAGTTCTTCCCGCCGACCGGCTTTCCGTCGGCATCCAGTTGCCGATCCAGTCGAAGTCGACGGCGTTCGCCGAAGCCTGGGAGGCCGATGCAGGGGCTGGGGAGTTGGCCGCGGTCGCTCGTGCTGCCGACGACGCCGGGTTCGCCTACGTGGCGGTCTGCGATCACATCGCGATCCCTGCACCACAAGCCCAGGCGATGGGAACCGAATGGTGGGACACGGTTGCAACGCTCGGCTGGTTGGCGGGCATCACCGAACGGGTGAAGCTGCTGAGCCACGTGTACGTGCCCGCCTACCGACACCCGATGCAGGTGGCAAAGGCGTTCTCCACCCTCGACGTCGTCTCGGGCGGACGGGTCGTCATCGGTGTCGGCGCGGGTCATGTCCAGGGTGAGTTCGAAATGCTCGGCATCCCGTTCGCCGAGCGTGGTCGCCTGCTCGACGAGTCGATCGACGCGCTGCGCGCCGCCTTCGCGGAGGACTTCCCGACCCTGCCCGGACCGCGCTGGCCGGCTGCCGACATGGGACAGCACCCCCGTCCCGTACAGGAGGACGGTCCGCCGATCTGGATCGGTGGTTCGTCACCGGCGGCGATCCGGCGTGCCGCCCAACGCGGCGACGGCTGGCTCCCACAAGGCCCCGTCACACCCGAGCTCGTCAGCGAGATCGGACGCCTACGTGCAGAGGCCGGTAGGAAGGACCCCTTCGACATCGGGGCGCTGATGGGGCCGGTCTACGTGGGCGACCCCGACTGGGACCTCGGCGGTCCTGCGCTCACCGGCAGCGCCGACAAGATCGCGCACGTCCTCGGCAAGCTCGCCGGCCTCGGGGTCGCCCAGGTGCAGGTGCGTCCCCGCTCGCGATCGGTCGAGGAGCTGGTCGAACAGATCGGCCTGTTCGGCAGCGAGGTCATCCCGCAGTTGGTCCGCCGGTGAAGCCCGACCGACCGCCCACCGAATCGAACCTCCTGGCGGGCAAGGTTGCGTTCGTCTCGGGTATCGGTCCCGGCATGGGGCGGGACATCTCGCTCGCCTTCGCCCGCCACGGCGCGGATGTCGCTCTGGGCGGCCGGACGCCGGAGAAGATCGAGTCGGTGGCGGCAGAGGTCGAGGCGCTCGGGCGCCGCGGCTTCCCTGTCGTGTGCGACATCACGGACGAGGACGCGTGCGGCTCCGCCGTCGATGAAGTGGTGGCCGAGTTCGGTCACCTGGACGTCCTCGTCAACAACGCGTTCGACGGCGGCGACGCGGCCGAGTTCGTCGACGCCGATTTCGACCGTTGGCGCCGGACCATGGACGTGAACCTCTGGGGGGCGCTGCACCTGACACGAGCGGCGGTGCCCGCGTTGGAGCGAAGCGGTGACGGTCGGGTGATCATGATCAACACCATGTCGGTTCAGCGCATCCAGAAACGTTGGGGTGCCTACGTCGCGTCGAAGGGTGCCCTGGCGGCCATAACCAAGACGCTCGCACTCGAACTCGGCCCCCGCGGGATCCGCGTCAACGCGATCCATCCCGGCTACATCTACGGCGACTCGGTCGAGTGGTACTTCAACCACCAGGCCGAGAAGCGGGGTGTCACCTTCCAGGACGTCTACGACGAGGTCGCCGCCGAGACCTGTCTGGGGTACCTGCCGCACTCCGAGGAGATCGCCGGGACCGCCGTCTACTTCGCCTCGGACCTCGCCCGCCCCGTCACCGGTCAGATGATCGGCGTCAACGCCGGTCACGCTTTCAACGGCTGATCCAGGAGGACATGTGCATCTCGTCGCGTTCGTGAAGCGCAAGGAAGGCCTGTCCAGGGAGGAGTTCCTCGAGTACTGGCGCGACGTTCACGGTCCGCTCGTCCGTGACACCCCTGGCCTCGGCGATCGCATCGTCTCCTACGTGCAGCACCCGGCTCACCCGAACGACCGGTCGGGATTCGACGGCGTCGCCATCCAGGAGTTCGCGGCTTGGGAGGATCTGATCGGGATGCTGTCGGATCCGGCTGCCGAGCGGATGCGAGCGGACGAGGAGACCTTCCTCGACCCGTCTTCGATCAAGGTCGTGTTCACCGGCGATCCGAACGTCGTCATCGCGACGGACTCCTCCGCGGACCGACCGTCCGAACCGTGACCGGGCGCTTCGAAGGAAGATTCGTCGTCGTCACCGGAGGCGGGTCCGGTATCGGCGAAGCGGTGTGCGAGCTGTTCGCACGCGAGGGGGCCATGGTCACGGTGTTCGACCGGGACGGCGCCGCCGCCGAACGCGTGGCAGCAGCCGTGGGTGGCCGGGCAGTGACCGTCGACGTCCGTGACGGCGATGCGATGACACGCGCGTTCCGCGACTCCGCGGAGGTGATGGGTGGACTCACCGATCTCGTCAACAACGCGGGGGTGGGAACAGCCAAGGCCCTCGTGGACTACACCGACCGTGAGTGGGACCTGTTGATCGGGGTGAACCTGACGGGCACGTTCAACGGGATCCGTGCCGCCGCGCCGATCATGGCCGCCGCGGGACGTGGCTCGATCGTGAACAACGCTTCGCTCACGGCCCTTCGCCCCACCAGGGGAGAGGGCCCGTACTCGGCGGCCAAGGCGGCGGTGCTGGCACTCACGGCGAACGCCGCCCTCGAACTCGCGCCGGCGGTGAGGGTCAACGCCGTAGCCCCCGGAATGATCGACACTCCGCTGACCCGGATGATCGTCGAGAACGACTCGTGGAGGGCCGCCGCGGAGGCGGGCACCCCAGCTGGGCGTCTCGGTACGGCGGACGAGGTCGCCGAGGTGATCGCCTTCCTCGCCAGCGACGCCGCCTCCTACATCACCGGCCAGACGATCGCCGTCGACGGCGGTTCGATCCTCCAGAGCCTCCAGTCCGACGCGCTCCTCCGGGTCATAACCGCCTCGGGAGACGGTGGCGCCTCCGCCGACTGAGCACCACCTGCAAGTCGTCCCGAACTCCGCGACGATGGGACCGTGCATCGCCACGTCAGCCTCATCACGCTCGGTGTCCGTGACCTCGACCGTGCCCGTTCCTTCTACGAGGCACTCGGGTGGGCCGGGGCCTCACCCGATGGCGAGGTCGTGTTCATCCAGGTCGGCCCGTTGGTCCTGGCGCTCTGGGACCGTGCGCTCGCTGCCGCGGATGCGGTGACGGTCGACGGAGGAGGCTGGGGCGGGATCACTCTGGCTCACAACGTCTCCTCACCGGCCGAGGTCGACGCGGTCCTTGCCGAAGCTGCCGCGGCCGGGGCGACGATCGCACGCCTCGGCGCTCCGACCGACTGGGGAGGCTACGGCGGGGTGTTCCACGACCCCGAGGGTCACGCGTGGGGGGTGGCCCATAACCCGTACTGGCGCCTCGACGCTGACGGCGGCGTACACCTGCCGGAGACGGACCAGTGAACACTCCGACCGGAGACGGACCGGCGGTCCTGCGAACCGATCGGGGCAAGGTCGCGACGCTGACCCTCAACCGCCCTCGTAGCCGCAACGCCCTATCGATGGAGATGCTCGCGGCGCTCGACGAGGCCTTGTCGGAGATCAGTGGTGACCGCACCGTGAACGTCGTCGTCATCGCCGGGAACGGCCCAGCGTTCAGCGCCGGGCACGACCTGAGGGAACTTCTCGGCAGCGAGGACGAGGGGTCCCGTCGCAGCGTCTTCTCGACGTGCTCGGCTGTGATGGTCCGGTTGGCGACGATGCCCCAGGCGACGATCGCGAAGGTGGGTGGCGTTGCGACTGCGGCCGGATGTCAGCTCGTGGCGACCTGTGACCTGGCCGTAGCGGCGGAGTCGGCGCGCTTCGCCACGCCCGGTGTCGACATCGGGCTGTTCTGCTCGACTCCGGCGGTGGCCGTCGCGAGGACGGTCCCTCCGAAGTTCGCGATGCAACTCCTCCTCACCGGGGATCTCGTCCCGGCAGCGGACGCTTTGCGCATGGCGCTCGTCAACGACGTGGTGCCGGACGAGAAGCTCGACGAGGCGGTCGACGAGCTGGCCGATCGGATCGCGGCGAAACCCCCGTCGGTGATCGCGGCCGGGAAGCGCACGTATCGCCAGCAGGTCGGCCTTCCCTTGGTGGACGCCTACGACGTCGCGTCGGAGGCGATGGTCGAGGGTCTGGCGAGGCCGGAGGCCGCCGAAGGTATCGGGGCCTTCCTTGAGAAGCGCCGACCGAACTGGCAGTCCTGATCCGCGTCGCTGCGCGGTACCTTCCCGACGTGGGCGACGCGACGTGGATCACCGTGCTCGATCCGGACTCGGACCCGCGGGCTCTGCCCGACGGCCCCACGGTCGCGGTCAAGGACTGCATCGACCTGGAAGGGGTCGTCACCACGGCCGGATCGGAAGTCGTGGCGGCACAGTCGGACCCGGCTCCGGCGGACGCTGAATGCCTGGCGGGTTTCCGCTCGATCGGTGCCCGTTTCGTGGGAAAGGCGAACCTGCACGAACTCTGTTTCGGTGCGACGGGAGTGAACGTCCATTACGGGACGCCGACGAACCCGATCGATGAAGGCCGGATCCCCGGCGGGTCCTCCAGCGGGTGCGCCGTGGCGGTCGCTACCGGTGAGGCGCGTTTCGCGATCGGAACCGACACGACCGGTTCGGTCCGGACCCCGTCGGCGTGTTGTGGAGTCGTCGGACTGAAGCCGACGTTCGGGGTAGTTCCGGTGGCGGGAACCCGACCTCTGGCACCGTCGCTCGACACCATCGGTGTGTTCGCTCGGACTGTCGCCGATGTGGCTGTTGCGGCCACTCTGTTGGACGACCGGTTGTCCCAAGGCGAGGTCGACCCGTATGGCTCTGCGGCACGGATCCGCCTGCCCGACACCGACCCGACCATCGACGCGGCGGTCGACTCTGCTCTCCTGGAAGCAGGTATCGACATCGTGGATGTCGACCTCCCCGGTTGGGGTGAGGCCCAAGAAGCTGCCGTGATGATCCTGTACGCCGAAGCGTTGATGGTGAACCAGGACCTCTGGGACAACCACCAGGAGTCGCTCGGCCCCGACCTGGTGGAGCGGTTCCTGCTGGCACAGGCGATCAGCCCGGACGAACTGAGCGCTGCCCGAGCGGTTCGAGAGAAGTGGCGAGCAGAGTTGGCTGCCGTTCTCGACGACCACGGGGTGTTGGCGTTGCCGACGATGACCGCGTATCCGGCGCGTCTCGGCGAGCAGAGGACACCACCGAACCCGACCTGCCCAGCGATATCCCTGGCGGGAAACCCTGCCATCGCGCTGCCGGTCCCGTCCGGTGGGCTGTTCCCGGCCAGTGTCCAGTTGGTCGCACACGATCGCCGGGAGTCACGCCTGCTCGCGACAGCAGCGCTCGTCGAGGCAGCGAACTGATCCAGCGAGCGTTTCGACTCGCTGCGCTCGCTCAAC
>JAGQSN010000282.1 GCA_020439555.1 Acidimicrobiales bacterium
TCAACCACCCGGCGGTGCAGGACGTTGCCGTGTTCGGTATCCCCGACCCCGACTGGGGGGAGCAGATCAAGGCCGTCATCGAACTGCACGACGACGTCGAACCCACCGACGAGCTAGCAGCGGAGATCCTGTCCTGGGCGGCGACGCGGATGGGCAAGTTCAAGCTCCCACGCAGCATCGACTTCGTGGACGCGCTCCCCCGCGAAGCCAACGGGAAGCTCATCAAGCGCAAGCTCCGCGACCCCTACTGGGCCGACGCCGCTGGCAACATCTGACCGACGCCGATCAGGGCGACGTCCGTCTCGTACAGGGTGGGCGTGAGTTAGGCGTCGAGGGGTCCGAGGATCATCCTCGTTGCTATCGACAGTTCGTCGGCGACCTTGTCGATGCCGGACCAGCCGTTGACCCAACCGACGAGTGCCGAGAACCACACGTGGCCGAGGGTGCGTGTGATCTGCGCCTCGGCCTCCGGTTCGAAGCCGTCACCGAGCGCCGCGGACAGGATCCGGATCATCGTCGCCGCGACCTCTTCCTGGCACGCCGCCGCGCCCCTGTCCGGTGACATGAGGGCGGTGACGACCGCCTCGGAGAGCTTCGGTTCGCGCTCCATGGCCCGCGTAGCGCGGTGCAGGACGTCGTCCACGCGTTCGACGATCGTGTCGCCCTTCGGGGGACGTTGACCGACGCGACGTTCGAGGTCGTGGGTCCACTCCACCATCGCCGCGGCGAGCAGGTGGTCCTTGGAGGAGAAGTACCGGTAGATCGTCCCGAGGGCGACCCCGGCACTCGTGGCGACATCTCGCATCTGGACCGCGTCGTAGCCACCGGCCGATCCGAGGTCGAGTGCCGTGCGCAGCACGCGCTCTCGACGGATGACCTGCCCCTTGGTGAGGGTCGCCGTGTCCGAGCCGTTCGCGAGTGCGTCCATCCGCCGCGAACCTTACGAGGCGCTCTTGCCGAGATCGCGGAACGGCACGTCACGGTCGGTGCGCGGCTCCCCGGGGAGTCCGAGGACACGCTCGGCCATGATGTTGCGCTGCACCTCGTTCGAGCCGCCGGCGATACGGATCGACGGGGCGAACAGAAACCTGGTCTGCCACTCGGTCCCGGCCGGTGCGCTCTCGTCGAGCAACGTCCCCTCCGGTCCGAGCAGCTGTTCCGAGGCGTTGCCGAGGCGACGCAGGTACTCGGCCGCGAACAGCTTCATGACCGAGGTCTCCGGTCCCGGAGGCACACCCTTGCTGAGCGCCGTCTGGAGTCGATAGCCGTGGAAGCGTTGGATCTGCTGGCGAATCCAGCAGTCGACGATCATCTGGCGCAGCACCGGGTCCTGCGAGCGTCCACGCTTCCGGGCCAGTTCGATGAGTGCGACCGTGTCGCTGGACTTGTTACCGCCGGCGATGAGGCCACGTTCGTTGGAGAGGGTCGTGATCGCGCACGCCCAGCCGCCGTTCACCTCGCCGAGCACGTTCGCGTGGGGGATGCGGACCTCGTCGATGAACACCTCACTGAAGTGCTCCGAGCCGGTCATCTGCTTGAGCGGCCGGATGTCGAAACCGGGCGTGGTCATGTCGACGAGGAAGTACGTGATGCCACGGTGCTTCGGCACGTCCGGATCGGTGCGGGCGAGCAGGATCCCCCAGTCCGAGTCCTGTGCACCGGAGGTCCACACCTTCTGACCGGTCACGACCCACTCGTCGCCGTCACGGACGGCACGAGTCGCGATGTTGGCCAGGTCGGATCCGGCGTCCGGTTCGCTGAAGAGCTGGCACCAGACCTCGTCGCCCCGAAGCATCGGCTGCAGGAACCGCTGCTTCTGTTCGTCTGTGCCGTGCCGGAGAATCGTCGGTCCGGCCATGCCGATACCGACCGCGAAAGTGTTGGCCGACACGCCGAACTTCGACACCTCCTGGCCCCAGATCGTGGACTGGATGGCGGTGCCGCCTCGTCCCCCGTAGGCCTTCGGCCAGGTGATGCCGGCCCACCCCTCGTCGACGAGCAGCGACTGCCACTCCTTGGCCCGGCGGGTGAACTCCTTCGGGTCCATCGTCCGCTCCAGGAAACCGGTCGACCAGTCGTCCGGACCGCCCTTCACGGGCGCGTTCGCCTCCAACCAGGTCCTGGCCTCTATCCGGAACGCGGCCTCGTCTGGGGTGTCGTCGAAATCCACGGCCCTAGACTAGAACACGTTCTATTCATGGGGAGGAAGCGGGTGCCCCGACCACATCGGCGTTCGCCGGGTCCGAAGCCCGGCGGACTGGCAGACTCCGTGGCACCTGCCACAGCGAAGAGGAGCGAAGATGGAACGACTGTCGGGACTGGACGCCTCCTTCCTCTACCTGGAGACGCCAACGCACCACATGCACGTCGCCATGACGATGGTGCTCGACCCGTCGACGGTACCCGGGGGCTACTCCTTCGAGAAGATCAAGGAGTTCATCGCCGGTCGGATCCACCTGGTCCCGCCGTTCCGTCGACGTCTGGTGCAGGTGCCGTTCAACCTCGCCCATCCGGTCTGGGTCGAGGACCCCGACTTCGACCTCGATTTCCACATCCGCCGGATCGGTTGTCCCGCCCCGGGTGGACGCCGGGAGCTGGGCGAGATGGCGGGCCAGATCGCCAGCACGCCGCTCGACCGCTCCCGCCCGTTGTGGGAGCTGTGGGTCGTCGAAGGACTGAAGCAGGACCGCATCGGCATCGTCACGAAGGTCCACCACGCGGCCATCGACGGGGCCTCCGGCGCCGAGTTGATGGTCCACCTGTTCGACCTGACACCGGAGATGGCCACCCCCGAGCCGCCGGAGGAGCACGAACCGGAGCACATTCCGAACGAGCTCGAGCTTCTCGGTTACGCCGCGGCCTCCCGGTTCCGCAAGACGATCGCCCTGCCGAAGCTCATCGGCCAGACCGCAGGGTCGGTTTCACGGGTCATCGCCGGTCGACGTGACCCGGACACCCCCGTCGGCGCCGCTCCACTGACCGCGCCTCGCACCCCGTGGAACGGGTCGCTCGGCCCGCTGCGTACGGTCGGCTTCTCACGGGTCCCCCTCGAAGACGTACGCGAACTGAAGACCGCCTACGGCTGCACCGTCAACGACATCGTCCTCGGGCTCGTCGCCGGGATCGGCGGCGCGATCGCCCTCCCGCACATCCGCTTCGCCTCGCGGACCT
>JAGQSN010000283.1 GCA_020439555.1 Acidimicrobiales bacterium
CTCGAGGCGGCGCTGCGCATCGACGAATGGGTCTATGAGCCCGGTCTGCCCTCGAACGTCGCCCGACCCGAGGCCCACGCCTTCGAGCCCGTCGACGCGGCGCTGGCGTTGTGGGCGCAGGGCGCGGACCCGGCGGAGCTCGACACCACCGGCTGGACCACGCATCACTGGCTCCACTTCCTGCGCAACCAGCCGGAGGATCTGACCCGCGAGCGCATGGCCGAGCTCGACAAGGCCTTCGACTTCACCAACACGGGCAACTCGGAGATCCTCGAGATCTGGCTGCAGCTGACCATCGCCCACGGCTACGAGCCCGCCGACCGCGCCCTCGAGCGTTTCCTCACCGGTCAGGGACGGATGAAGTTCCTGATCCCGCTGTACAAGGCGCTGGCGGAAACGCCCCAGGGTCTCGAGCGGGCACGACAGATCTACGCCCAGGCACGCCCGCGCTATCACCCGCTGGCGGCGCAGGCGGTGGATTCGATCCTCGGCTGGAAGGACGGAGGGGTGCGGCCGGCACGCTCGGCGAGCTGAGCCGAGCCCGCCCGAGCCGTAGGTCAGCCGACGCGCAGGACGAGCTTGCCGAGCAGCCCGCCGGCGGCCATCTGCTCGTAGGCGGCGAGGATCTCGTCGAAAGGCAGGACCCGGTCGATGACCGGGCGAAGGCGACCGTCGGCGAGAAGCGGCTGGACGAAGGCGGTGAATCCACGGACCAGTTCGGCCTTCTCGGCCCGTGACCGGCTGCGCAGCACCGAGCCGACGATCTTGAGGCGCTGGCGAAGGACGAGCCCCAGGTCGATCTCGGCCCGGCGGCCCGCGAGCAAGCCGATGAGCACCAGCCGGCCGCGGCGGTCGAGACACTCGAGGCGGCGG
The DNA here is from genome assembly GCA_020439555.1 of Acidimicrobiales bacterium. Lineage (GTDB taxonomy): Bacteria > Actinomycetota > Acidimicrobiia > Acidimicrobiales > Iamiaceae > Aquihabitans. The sequence continues at coordinate 874 of JAGQSN010000283.1, forward strand.
TTCAACCCCTCGCCACCCACCAGATCGAAGACCAGGTCGACGCCGCGACCACCGTTGGCCTCGCGTACCGTTTCGGGGAGGTCCGGCCCGAGCTCGATACAGTCTTCGGCACCGAGGGGCCGTAGCTCTTCGAGACGTTCGAGGCTCCGTCCGGCGACCAGCACGCGGGCTCCCAAAGCGCGGGCGATCTGGACCGCGACGGTGCCGACCCCCGACGCGGCGGCGGTGATCAGGACGGTCTGACCGGCCTCGAGACCGCCTTCGACGACCAGGTTGGTCCAGGCGGTGAGCGCCGCCTCGGGGAGCGCGGCGCCCTCCTCCCAGGACAGCTCGGCAGGCAGCGTCATCAGCTGACCGGCGGGAACGGCGACCTTCTCGCCATGGCCGCCGCCGGCAAGGAGGGCCATGACCCGGTCCCCGACCTGCCAAGGCGCGGCTCCAGGCCCCACCTCGAGCACTTCACCCGAGCACTCGAGACCCGGCACCTCGCTCTCCCCCGGCGGCGGTGGGTACAGACCCTTGAGCTGGAGCAGATCGGCCCGATTGAGGGCCGTGGCGGCCACCGCCAAAAGAACTTCGCCCGCGGCCGGGACGGGGTCGGGGACCTCGCCCAGCCGCGGGCTGGAACCTTCGCGGGAGGCGCCGCCGTCGATGACGACCGCGCGCATCGAATTCAGCCGGCGGCCACCGGCGCGGCCTCGCGGGCTGCCGCCGCGTCCACCGCCTGAGGACGACCCCGCTCGCTCTTGGCGACGCGACCGTGGCCTTCGAGCAGCGACTCCATCCACAGCTGATCGCCCTTGAGCACGCCGAGCGCGGTCTTGTACTTGAGGGTGTCGTCGTTGCTCCACAGCTCCTGGAACAGCCGCTTGACCTTGCGCCGGCTGTTCGAGCAGAACAGGTGGACCAGCTTCTGCGCCGCCTTGGCTTCGGCGTCGCCGGCATCGAACATCGCCTGGACGCGGCTCACCGAGGCGGTCATGGCGAAGAGCTCGTCGGCGATGTCGACGACGCGGAACAGGAAGCCCTGCTTATAGGCCAGCTTGGCCTGATGGATCATCATGCCGTGGAAGATCTCGCGAGAGAGCTTGCGGCAGCTGCGCTCGACGAAACGCAGATGCCCGGCGTTGGCGCCGAAGCCCGAGAAACGCGGGAAACGCCCCCAACCCAGCCAGCGGCTCGGATACCACCAGGCGTAGAAGGCGGCGATGCCGGGAAGCGCCTTGAGCTTCTCCCCCATGCCTCCCTTGCCCTCGACCAGGGCCCCGGCCACGGCCAGGTGCTTGTCGACGGCCTCGCGGGCCATGAACAGCCGCATGATCTCGTCGGAGCCCTCGAAGATGCGGTTGATGCGATAGTCGCGCATCATCCGTTCGACGGGGATCGGCACCTCGCCGCGATCACGGAGCGAGATCTCGGTCTCGTAGCCGCGGCCACCGCGGATCTGCATCGTGTCGTCGACGATCTCCCAGCCGCGGGTGGTGTTCCACAGCTTGCACGCCGCCGCCTCGAGCCGGATGTCGTGGGTCCCCGAGTCGGCCATGTGGGTGGCCAGCCGGGCGATGGACTCCATGGCGAAGGTGGTCGCGGCCATGTCGGCGAGCTTGTGCGAGATGGCCTCGTGCTTGCCCACGGGGCGGCCCCACTGGACGCGCTCGTTGCTCCACTCGCGGCAGATCTTGAGGCCCACCTTGGCGGCGCCGATGGCGCTGTTGGGGATCGAGAGACGGCCGTCGTTGAGCGTCGTCAGAGCGATCTTGAGACCCCGGCCTTCCTTGCCGATGAGGTTCTCGGCCGGCACCTTGACGTCGTGGAAGCTGATCACCGCGTTGGCCAGCGCCTTCAAGCCCATGAAGTGACAGCGGTGCTCGACCTTGACGCCGGGGCTGTCGGCCTCGACGACGAAGGCGCTGATCTTCTTGGTTCCGGGGTGCACCGCCATCACCACCAGGAGCTTGGCCAGCGTGCCGTTGGTGCACCACAGCTTGGTGCCGTTGACCAGGTAGTAGCTGCCGTCGGCGGAGAGCTCGGCGGTGGTCGACATGCGCGCCGGGTCCGAACCGACGCCGGGCTCGGTGAGGGCGAAAGCGGAGATCTCGCCGGCGGCGCAGCGCGGCAGGAATTTCTTCTTCTGCTCGGGGCTGCCGAACAGCTTGAGCGGCTGCGGTACGCCGATGCTCTGGTGCGCCGACAGCAGGGCGGTCAGGTTGCCGTCGGTGGAGCCGAGGAGCTCCATCACCTTCTGATATTCGATCTGGCTGAAGCCGAGCCCACCGTACTCCTTCGGAATCTTCATCCCAAAGGCGCCCAGCTCGCGCAACTCGTCGAGGACGTGCTGCGGATACTCACCGGTCGCGTCGATGGCGGTGGAATCCACCTCCTCGGTGAGGAAGCGCTCGAGCTTGCGGTAGTACTCCTTGAACTCCGCGCGCTCCGGCGGCTCCGCCGGGTAGGGATGGACGAGGTCGAGGCGGAAATTGCCCAAGAAGAGCTCCTTCATGAAGCTCGGGCTGGTCCACTCCGTCTGGCGTGACGCCTCGGCGACGGCGCGGGACTCCTCCTCGCTGACGTGGGTCGTGGGTTGATCGGTCATGGTGTCTCCCGTGGAAGGTGGTTGATCGACGCGAATGCGGATTCATGCCGCCTTTTCCTGGTACTGCTCGATCATACCAGCGCACCCGGGGGCTGTCGACCGCCGCGATGCGGCAATCAGCACCCCCGAAGGTCCTCGTCACCACGAGAAAAGGCCCTGGGATAGGGCTCGAGAGGATTCGCCGCAGATCGCCGCCGCCGGCCGAAGGTCTCCGCCGCGGCGCGGCGCCACGGCGATCCGGGAGAGCTCAGCGTCGGCTCGCGAGGGCGACGCCGGCGACCACCAGCGCAGCTCCCAGGAGGACCCGCGGCGTCATCGGCTCCCCCAGCCAGAAGGTCCCTACGGAGACCGCGACCACGGGGATCAGATAGGTCATCAACGAGAGCCGGGTGGCGCTCAGGTGCTCGAGGAGCCAGAAGTAGAGCCCGAAGGTCAGCGCCGAGCCGAAGATCCCGAGATAGAGCAGCGCCACGGTGCTCGCCGTCGACGGCGCCAGGTGGGCCGGCTCGCCCACGGCGACGCCGCCGCCGCCCAAGACCAGCGCGGCCAGCAACATCGGTGGTGCGGTGGTGCTCAAGGGATGGAGCCCTCTCCCCCACCGCTTGACCGCCACCGAGCCCACCGCCGCGGAGATCGGCGAGATCAGCATCACGAGAGCCGCCAGCCCCACCTCGGACCCGCCGAGGGCGGAGAGGTCCTCGGAGAAGATCACCGCGACCCCGGCAAAGCCCAGCAGGATGCCCGCGGTCGAAGTGGCCGCGATGCGTTCACCGGGCAGGAAGAGATGAGCCAGGAGCGCCACGAAGAGCGGAAAGGTGGCGAAGAGGACCGAGCCCAGCCCCGAGGGAACCCATTGCTCGGACCAGTAGACGACACCGTAGGAGACGACGAAGGTGAAAAGGCCGTTGAGGATCCACAGGCCGCGCTCGCGGCGCTCGCGGCCCAGTGGGACCCTGGCGATCGCGGCGGCCAGCAGCAACACCACCGCCGCCACGCCGAAGCGCAGACCGGCGCCGAGGAAGGGCGGGTAGCCCTCGAGGCTGAAGCGGATCGCGGCCCAGGTCGTCCCCCACACGAGGGTGCAGACGGCGTACGCGGCGGCGAGGGTCCAAGGGCGGGGCATGACCGGCGAAAGGCCTCCTCCCTGCCGCTCGTGGCCGGGCCGCTGGCGCGCGTGGACGGGCCGGGATCAGGGGTAGATCTTATACAGCATCCGCGGGTACGGGATCGTCTCCCGCAGGTGCTTCAGACCGCACATCCAGGCGACGAAACGCTCGAGACCCATGCCGAATCCGCTGTGCGGACAGGTGCCATACCGCCGCACGTCGAGGTACCACTGGAAGGCCGAGAGCGGAAGCTCGTGCTGCTCGATGCGCGCCAAGAGGAAGTCGTGGTCGTGGATGCGCTGGCTACCGCCGATGATCTCGCCATAGCCCTCAGGGGCCAGGAGGTCGACACCCAGCGCAACCTCCGGGTCTTCGGGGTCCGGCTGCATGTAAAAGGCCTTCATCGCCGCCGGGAAGCGCGTCACCATCACCGGCCGCTCGAAGCGGCTGGCGAGGATGGTCTCGTGCTCGCCGCCGAAGTCGTCGCCGAACTCGATCTCCTGCCCTTCGGCCTTGAGGATCTCGATGGCCTCGCGGTAGGTGATCCGCGGGAAGGTGCCGTCGATGGCCTCGAGCTTCGAGACGTCGCGCTCGAGCACGTCGAGATGCTCGCGGCAGTTGTCGAGGACCCGACCGACGAGCTCGCGGACGAACTCCTCGGCGAGAGCGCACAATCCGTCGAACTCGAGGAAGGCGATCTCGGGCTCGACCATCCAGAACTCCATCAGGTGCCGGCGGGTCTTCGACTTCTCGGCCCGGAAGGTGGGACCGAAGCAGTAGACCTTGCCAAAGGCGGCGAGGGCCGGTTCGAGGTAGAGCTGCCCCGACTGGCTGAGGAAGGCGGGATCGCCGAAATAGTCGGTCTCGAACAGGGTCGAGGTGCCCTCGCAGGCGGCCGGCGTCAGGATCGGCGAGTCGATGAGGGTGAATTCGCGCCGGTAGAAGAAGTCACGGATGGCGTGGCTGACCTCGCTGCGCACCGCCAGCGCCGCGCGCTGCTTCGACGAGCGGAGCCACAGATGGCGGTGCTCCATCAGGAACGCCGTGCCGTGCTCCTTGGGCGTGATCGGATAGTCCTCGACCTGCTGCTCGACGACGGCGTCGCTGACGTGGAGCTCGTAGCCGCCGGGCGCGCGGGAGTCCGCGTGGACGTTGCCGACGACGCTGACGGTGGACTCCTGGGTGACGGTGCTCACCGCCTCCCAGGCCGCTTCCGACAGCTCCTTGCGGCTGGCGACGGCCTGGACCTTGCCGCTGCCGTCGCGCACCAGAAGAAAGGCGATCTTGCCGCTCGAGCGCTTGGTCTCGAGCCAGCCGCGAACGCGGACCGTGTTGTCCACGTGCTCGCCCAGGTGGCGCACGGCGACGGTGGGGATCATCTGTTCCATAGGCCGCGAATTCTAGGATCCGGCCTGGGAGGGGTCAAGGGAGGCCAGCGCCTGGGCGGCGGCGGCCTGCTCGGCGACCTTCTTGCTCCGACCCTGGCCGGTACCCGCGAGCTCTCCCTCGAGGAAGCACTCGAAGACGAAGACCTTCTCGTGGTCGGGGCCCTGGGAGTCCACCAGGCGATATTCGGGCAGGGCCCAGGCGCGCGCCTGGGCGACCTCCTGAAGCTCGGTCTTGGGATCCACCGGCCCGCGCGAGGCCTCGCCGCCGCTCTCGGTCTCGAGCAGCCCGCCGATCACCTTGCGCGCCGCTTCGAGACCACCGTCGCGGAAGACGGCGCCGAACACCGCCTCCATCGAGTCCGCCAGGAGCGAGCGCTTGTCGCGGCCCCCCGAGCGCTCCTCCCCCACCCCCAGCTGGAGCTGTTCGCCGAGACCCAGCCGCCGAGCATGACGGGCCAGCGAGCGCGCCGAGACCAGCGAGCTCTTGAGCTTCGACAGCTCGCCTTCGGGCAGGTCCGGATGCCGTTCGAAAAGCCACTCGGCGGTGACCAGACCGAGCACGGCGTCGCCCAGGAACTCGAGGCGCTCGTTCGAGGCGAACCCGGCGTGCTCCGCGCACCAGGACCGGTGGGTCACCGCCTGGGCGAGCAGCTCGATGTCGTCGAAGCGGTAGCCGAGGCGGGCCGTGAAGGCGTCGAGCGCGGCGACGGGGATCGGATGGCGCGCGGGCGCGACGGAGTCGCCGGCGATGCCGGCGACCCGTGCCCCCGCCGCCTCCGTCACGCCGAGCTTCCGCCGAGCTTCTCGAACACGTAGTCGACGGCGTCGCGCACGGTCTTGAGGTCCTCGAGGTCCTCGTCCTCGATGCGGAAGCCGACCGAGCGTTCGCCCAGTTCCTCTTCCAGTTCCTCCACCAGTTCGATGAGGGCGAGCGAGTCAGCGCCGAGATCGTCGCTGAACGAGTTGCCTTCTTCGATGCCCGAGGGGTCGGTCTCGAGGATGTCCGCGAGGCGGTCACGGATCAGTTCGAACACCTGCTGGCGGCTCATCGGCCCCTGTTCGACGTGGGTCTCTGCGGGCATCTTCTCTCCTGCTGTGGTACGGGCGGCGGCCATTGTATCGTCAACCGAACTTTGTGCGCTCGTGAACGACGAGCCCGGGACCGCGCCCGACGAAAGGGCATGACGACCCGCCATGATGGGCGGACGAAGCCACAGAGACGCGCGGAGCCGTAGTGAACGATCAGAGCGAATCATCGGGGTCGACACCTGACCCCTACCGGCAGGATCCAGAGTCCACCGTTTCCGACGGCGAGCCGCCCACCGGCAGTTCGACGGCGCCCTCGGACGTGCCGCTGCCCGTGGACGAGCGCGCCGCAGCGGTCACCGAAGCCGAGCGGCGCCTCGCCGGACCCGGCCTCACAGTCCCGTCGGACGCACCTTCGCCCGAGGCGCTCGAACGCGACTGGGGAGACGAAGCCCGCCGTGGCCTGGACGCCGTCCGTGGGGACATCGACGGTCGCCGGCTCGGGATAGCCATCAGCGGTGGCGGTTCGCTCGGCAGCTTCGAGGCCGGCGCGCTGCGATTCATCTACGACCACCTCGCAGCATCGCCGGTCGCCGTGACCGGGAACTCTGCCGGTGCCCTGAACGCGGCGAAACTCGCCCACGGCGACCACGACGGGGTCCGAGCCATCGACGAGGTCGAACGCATCTGGCGCGGAATGCGCCTCAACCAGGACATGTGGGAGCCCGAACCGTGGCTGGAGAAGATCATGGCGTCGGCGCAGTGGGCCGCAGCCATCCGGGCCCAGCCGAACGGCTCGGGCCACTCGGCAGGCGCTATGCGGGTCGCTGTGCGCGTGATCAACAGCTTCGTGCGTCGACCGGAGGAGACCGACGGCACGATCGATGCCATCAAGGACGCCCTGAAGGCACAGTCCCTGCTTTCCCTCCAGCCCGTCGCCGACCTCATCGCGACCGAACTCGACCTGGATCAGGTGGCGAGGTCCGGAATCGAGTTGCGGGTCGGGGCCGTAGCCCTCGAGTCCGGTGAATTGCGATACGTGGACCAACACGGGCTGCTCCACGATCGGCAGGGAGCGCTGCTGCCACTGCCCAAGGTCCCGCTCGCGGACGCGATCCTCGCCTCGGCGAGCATCCCGGTGGCCTTCCCCCCGGTGCTGCTGGGAGACGAGCACTACGTCGACGGCGGTGCACGCGAGATCCTCCCGCTCCAGGTGCTGGTCGAGGACCTGGAGGTCGACCGGGCGATCGCAATCTCGGCCGGCACGACGGCGATCGAGCCCACGACCTCGTTCACCCACCGCGGCATCTTCGACATCATGCGCCGTGTCACGAGCGAGATAGGTCCGAACGAGACGCTCCGCAAGGAACTTTCGCCTCCCGGCGGCTGGAACGAGCACGTCCGGCTGATCATCCCCGAGATCGAGGTGCACGACACGATGACGATCGATCCGGCGTTGATCGCGATCAGCTTCGACTACGGCTGGATGCACGCAGCGGACGTGTTGCTCGGCCTCGACACAGCGACGGCGAGGCTCACGGAGGAGATCTCCGAGACACGGATAGCTCTTCGCCGACTGGATGGACCGGTCCCGGCGCTGTTGGGCCGCGACCCCGCCGAGGCTCCCCTCAGTTCGGGCATCACGGAGTCGGGCTGGGTCGACGGTGTCGACACGCTCACGGCGCGCCTACGCGAGCAGGTGCGTGCCCGCCGGGACGCCGGGGGTCCGCTGCCGCCGTCGCTCGTCGTCTGGAGCCGGACCTGAGACGGGTTGCACCGGCCGGCCCATCGGGCTTCTGAGCCGTCGCAGGTCCTCGCCGCGCGTCGTCAGGCGTCGGGCCGGATCACCTTGCCGATGGCGCCGCAAAGGTCGCGGTCCACCATCTCGACCGCGACCTTGACCGCGTTCACGATGGCGGTCGCTGACGACGAGCCGTGGCTGATGATGCACGGCCCGTTGAGTCCGAGCAGCAGCGCCCCACCGGTGTTGTCCGGGTCGAGTTGCGCGTACAGAGGCAGCAGGGCCGGGATCAGGGTGTCCCCCGCGGCGCGCGTGGCGTCGTCGGTCTCGAACGTCGCGAGAATCGCCTTGACCAGCGCCTTCATCCCGCCCTCGAGGGTCTTGAGGACGACGTTGCCCGTGAACCCGTCGGTGACGACGACGTCCACGTCTGGTGACATGACGTCGCGACCTTCGACGTTGCCGACGAAGGTCCCGCCGCATGCCTCGGCCCAGTCTCCGGTCGCCAACAGGGCGTGCGTCTCCTTCACGAGCGGCGTTCCCTTGGTCGGCTCCTCGCCGATGGAGAGAAGTCCCACCTTCGGGCTCTCGATGCCGTAGCGGTGACGTGCGTAGACGCTGCCCATCTGAGCGAACTGCACGAGCCACTCGGGGTTGCACTCGGCGTTCGCACCGGCGTCGAGCAGGACGGTCGGCGTGTCCGCGCCCGGGCACGGGATCGGCGTCGCGATGGCGGGCCGTCCGACGCCGGGAAGTCGCTTCATTCGCAGCAGGGCCGATGCCATGGTCGCGCCGGTGTTGCCGGCGGAGACCATCGCGCACGCCTTGCCGTCACGCACGGCTTCGGCCGCGCGCACCAGCGAGGAGTCCTTCATCGTGCGGACGCTGCGGCCAGGGTCGGCGTCCATGGCGATCACCTCGGACGCGGGGATGACCTCGAGGCCACCGGTGTCGCCGAGTTCTTCGGGACGGCCCACCAGCAGAACGGGCACGCCGAGTTCGTCACGGGCGCGGATGGCCCCGGCGACGATCTCGCCCGGTGCTCTGTCGCCACCCATCGCGTCCACGGCGACGGGGAGACGTTCTGCGGTTGTCACGACCGGCCCTGAGGCGATGTCAGTCGACGTCGATGGCTTGGCGGCCGTGGTACCAACCGCAGTTTCCGCAGACCACGTGCGGCAGCTTCGCGGCGCCGCAGCGGGGGCAGAGGCTGCGGGAGGGAGCTTCGAGCTTCCAGGCTGCGGCCCGACGGCTGCGGCTCTTGCTCTTGGAGGTCTTCTTCTTCGGGACGGCCATCGTGAGGTCCTGGATGTCGTGGTCGGCAGCGCGCCAGGAAGGCCCGACGCAAGGGGAAGATCGTAGCGACGCCCGATCCGGATGACGAAGTCGGTGTGGCCCGGCGACGGGCTCGACTCAATCGAACTCCACGTCGCCCAGGGCCGCCCAACGCGGGTCGACGGGAGGTCCCTCCTGTGCCTCGTCGCCGTCGTCGGCCGGTCCCGTCGGGAACCTGTCGGGGTCGGGTCCTTCGCATTCGTCGGAGCAGATCGGGGCGAGAGGCAACGCCAGAAGCGCCGTGTCACGCAGCAACGGGGCGAGGTCGATGTGGTCGTCGACCAGCGGCCAGGTCTCCCCGTCGGTCGGCCGGGTCTCGTAGATCTCCCTGATCTCGACGGTCGCGACGCCGTCGACGTCTCGTAGGCAACGGCGACACGCACCCGACCACGGCACCTCAGCGGTGCCCGTGAGGACGATCCCCTCGGAGATCGACTCGACCTCGCCACGAAACGTGATCGACGCGCCGTCCGGTACTGCCACGTCGCTCAGTTCGAGACTTCTGGCTTCGAGCGATCGCTCGACGGTCTTGCGCGTTCCGAGCCGCCGTCGGACGTCGGTGACCGATACCAGCAGGGCCGCTTCGGCGCTCAAGGCAGAATGGGTTCGGTCGGTGGCCCGCCGTCGTCTTCGTCGGTGTGGCGCAGTCCCGTCGTCTGGAGCTTCTTGCGTCCACCGGAGACCGACTTGAGTGTGCGTTCGAGGATGATTTCGAACTTGGCCAGATGCTGGTCGCAGTAGTCCTCGGTCTCCAACCTCAGACGCCTGGCTTCGGCTTCGGCTGCCTCCTTGATACGCCGGGCCCGAAGCTCGGCGGCCTTGACCACCTCCGCCTTCTCGACGAGCCGCTCAGCACGCGCCCGTGCGGTCAGGACGATGTCGTCACCGTCCTTCCGGGCCTTCTCCAGGTAGTCCTCGCGTTCCTTGCGAAGCCAACGTGCCTCCTTGAGCTCGTCGTCGAGGCGTTCCTGGATCTCCTCGAGCAGGTCGAGGACCTCGTCACGGTTGATCGAGACGGAAGCTGACAACGGGAGGGATCGGGCGCTGCTGACGATGTCGAGTACCCGTTGGAGCAGGACGCCGCTGTCGACGGGCTGCTGGCGACGACGCAGGGGGTTCCGCGATCCGGTTCGCTCGTCGCGTTCGTCGGCAGGGTCTGCGTCGTCGTAGTCGTAGCCGTCGTCGTAGGACTCCCGTTCGGGCGGGTAGTCGTCCTCGGCGTCGTGGTCGAAGGGGCCGTCGTTCTGGCTCATCGGGCGAGCTCCGTGCTCGTGCGGTTGTGCTGGATGGACAAGCGGGCGGTCACTGGGGGAACTTCCTCGCGAGCGCCTCGGCGACCGGCGTCGGCACGGTCGAGGAGATGTCCCCACCGAACCGGGCGATCTCCCGGATCAGACGCGAAGCCACGAAGGAATGCGTGGTGGCGGACGGGAGGAACACGGTGTGGACACCGGAGATGGCTTGGTTCATCTGGGCCTGCTGGAGTTCCGACTCGAAGTCGGACACGACTCTCAGTCCCTTGACCATGAAATCGGCCTCGATCTCCCTGGCGAGATCCACGACGAGACTCGAGTGCGTGATCACCCTGACGTTGCCGAGGTGCGCGACCGACGCGGCGGCCAGTTCGGCCCGTTCGTCGAGTGTGAACAGTCCATGCCCCTTCCCGGGGTTTCCGACGGTTGCCACCACGACCTCGTCCCAGAGGCGCGCGGCGGTCTCGATCAGCTCGACGTGTCCGTTGTGGATGGGATCGAAGGATCCCGGGTAGAGCACTCGGGTCACGGGATCGCTCCGGGCCGGGTCAGGAACGTGACCACCGTACTGCCGTACCGGCGTGACCTGATGGGATCCAACCCCTCCACCGCGTCGATCTCGCGGTCGCTCTCGGCTACCACGACCCCACCGGGTACGAGGCCGATCAGTGCCGCTGCGAGCAGGTCGTCCCACCCAGCGGTCGCGTACGGCGGATCGAGAAGCACCAGGTCCCAGGGGCCACGTCCGACCATCGCCGCGCCGTCACCACCCTGAACGACGGCACGCTCGGACAGGTCGGTCCGCGCCAGGTTGGCTTCGGTCACCGAGCGGGCCACAGCGTCGGCTTCGACGAAGGTCACCGTGGCGGCACCGCGGGAAAGTGCCTCTATCCCGAGGGCCCCACTGCCGGCGTAGGCGTCGAGCACGCGGGCACCGGCGACGACACCGAGGCTGTCGAGCGCGTTGAACACTGCCTCCCGGACCCGGTCGGCCGTCGGTCGCGTCATCGAGCCGGGTGGCACGTCCAGCCGCAGCCCTCTCGCGGTACCACTCACGACCCGCAGCGCCCCGTGGCGAACCGTCGACGACCCTGCCCGTCGCCCCGACCCGGTACGGGAACGGCGAAGGCTGCTCATAGGACCTGCCCATCGTCCTGACAAGTGGAGGAAGCAGATCCGACGAGGCGTTCGCTCATGGCCCACAGCCGGCGAGCCGCGTCGACGTCACGGGCTCGACGCGACGCAGGACGACGATGGCCCTTCGGGAAGTAGGCCCCGGTCGAGTCCGTGACCTTGGGGAGGTTCGACGACGCCAGCAGGATCGAGGCCCGCGCACCAACCTCCGGCGAGCGGAGGACGTATCGGCCGACCTTCGAGATGAGCCGGCCGAGGACCTTGGTGTCGCCTCCCCCGCCGAAGTGGCTGTTGATCGAACCCGGGTGCACCGCGTTGACGGTCACTCCCTCCGGAGCGAGTTGCTCGGCGAGCTCGAGAGTGAAGAGGAGGTTGGCCAGTTTCGACCTGCCGTACACCAGCGAGGAGCGAAAGGACCGTTCGCTCTGAAGATCGTCGAAACGAAGCCCACCGATCGCTGCCCTGTGAGCGATCGACGACACCACCACGACCCTCGATGGCGCGCTGGCGACGAGACGGTCACGTAGAAGCTCGGTGAGCAGGAAGTGGCCAAGGTGGTTGACGCCGAACATCTGCTCGAACCCATCCGCTGTCTCGGTCCGGCTGTCGGTGATCAGCCCGGCGTTGTTCACGAGGACGTCGAGGCGATCATGCTCGGAGAGGAAGCGCTGCGCGAACTCACGGACCGAAGCGAGCGAGGCCAGGTCCAGTAGCCCGAGTTCGACGGTTCGGCTGCCGGTGCGCCGCCGCACTTCTTCCAACGCCTCCGCTCCCTTGGCGGGGTTTCGTGCCGTCATCACGACCGTCGCTCCCATCCGAGCGAGACCGACGGCGGTCTCCTTGCCGATGCCGGCATTGGCCCCGGTGACGATCATCGTGCGGCCCGAGAGATCCGGGGTCGTCGTGTTTCGCATCCCCGCCATCCTCGCAGCCGCGACATCCCCGCCGCCGTGCTGGATCGTCCACGGTGAACGGGCCGGGTCAGGCTCGGAGAGGGGAACGCAGGAAAACGTCGGTGACCGTGTTCGTGTCGCCCGCAACGAGGTCCTTCGATGCAGAACTGAAGGCGACGGCCCGGCCATCTGCGCTGATCGACGGGTCAGAGGACCCGCCCTGCACCTGGACCTCGTGGCTGTCCACGGATGCACGGGTCGTCCTGCCCGAAGTCAGGTCGTGGACGAACACGTCGCTGTACCAGCCGGTATCACCCGGAACGAGATTGGAGGCGAGCGACGTGAACGCGACAACGCTGCCGTCGGCGCTGATCGACGGCGAGTAGGCGGGTCCGTTGCCGTGCGTCCCGTTGCTGTCGACCGACGCGAGCACGAGCGTTCCCGAATCGAGGTTCCGGACGAACACGTCCGGCGCGCTGTTGACGTCGTCGGTGACGAGGTTCGAGGCGTCCGACGTGAAGGCCACGACGCTGCCGTCGGCGCTGATCGACGGCAGCGTCGCCTGGCCGTTGCCCTCTGTTCCGTCGGCTGCCACCGAGACTCGCGTGGTCGTTCCGGCAGTCAGGTCCCGTACGAACACATCGCCGGTCCCATTGGTGTCGCCCGGCACCAGGTTCGACGCGTACGAGTAGAAGGCGACATAGCGCCCGTCGTCGCTGATGGAGGTGTTCGTCGAGTTGCCGTCTCCCTCCTCGCCGTCGCCGGCCACCGAGACACGGGTGGTGGTACCGGTCATCCGGTCGCGGACGAACACGTCGGCGGTCCCGTTGGAGTCACCGGGCACCAGGTTCGACGCGTACGAGTAGAAGGTGACATAGCGACCGTCCGCGGTGATCTCCGGACCATCCGAACCGCGATCACCTTCCGTGCCGTCGCCGGCCACCGACACACGGGTCGTGGTTCCGGCGACCACATCTCTCACGAACACGTCGATTGAACCGTTCGTGTCGTCGGGTACGAGGTTCGAGGCTGCCGACGAGAAGGCCACGTACCGCCCGTCAGAGCTGATCGAGGGTCGCAGGGAGTTGGCATTGCCCTGGGAGCCGTCGTTCGCCACGGAGGCGCGAATCGTGGTTCTGGCGACCACATCCCTGACGAACACGTCGTTGTCGAGGTTCGAGTCCCCCGGCACCAGGTTCTCGGCCTCGGACTCGAACGCGACGTAACGTCCGTCCCCGCTCGTGGACGGGGCATAGGACCAGTAGAGGCCCTGGGATCCATGGCTGTTCACGGAAACCCGGACGGTTGTCGCCGGGTCGTAGGGCGCGCCGCTGCTGATGTCGATGGTCCCGACGGACCGGTCACCAGTTGTGAGCTCGACGGGGCCCCCGTCGAGCCCTGTCGGCGCCCACTGACCCGCCCGGTCGAACAGGTACAGATCGAAGGCACCGGCCTCGGTGACGGGAAGGGTGAAGGTGCCGTCGTCCCTCGACCAGACGAGCGCTACCGCGTCGCCACCAGGGGCGGTGACGGCGACCAACGCGATCCGGTCGAGCGGTTTCCCGTCCCAGTCGACCACGGTGCCCGACATCGAGGCGACCGCCGGGACCGACACGTCGACGACGGTCGGCGCGCCTGCTGACAGCACGAGGGTGTCGGCACCGGCCCAGTCGGAGGCATCGGGGTACCACTCGTCCCCCACGCGCAGCCGGTACGCGCCGTCGGGCAAGGACGAGGACCGGAAGTGGAAGTCTCCGAGCCCGGCCGTCTTCGTCTCGGCGACCTTCGTCTCGGAGGCATCGTCGTAGACGGCCACGGTCACACCGCCGGCCCCGATTCCGGTTCCGTCGACGGTCACCGTGCCCTCCAGCATCAACGGCGTGGTGTCACATCCCGTCGAGGCGCCAATGACCAGCAGAGTGACGAAGCACGCCGCCAGGACTCTCCTCCGCCGGACCCGCCACGAATCCCAACCTCCGAACGGAGGAGAACCTGGTCGAGGTAGATCCCTCATTCGTCATCCCCTTGTCCGCCCACTCACGCGGGTTGGAAGCAGCAAATGACTATTCGAACGGAGTCCCTCCGTCAACGGATCGGCCATCGCCGGCACGGCCGAGCTTCGCGTTCGCAGCCCCACCAGGCACCGCTACTGTCCCGACGTGCCCGACGAGCCGACCGACGCATCCGGAGCACCTCTGGTCCCCGAGACGATCACGTGCATCGACTGCGGCGGGGTGGCGCACCTGCTCAGCCGCCCCGACGACACGGGTCGGTTCTGGCCCGGTGAACTGGTCGCGTACCGGTGCGAGGACTGCCTGGACCGTTGGGACCTCGAAGTTCCGGACGAAGCGGACCAGGACATCGACGACTAGGGACCGACGCCTCAGACGCCTTGCTTGTGGATCTTGTCCACCTGGATCCGGAGGATCACCCGGTCCGTTCCGATCGGGTTGGCGTACGGGCCACCCGTGTACTTCTCCGAAAGCTCGTCGATGTTCGAGCGCGCCGTCTCGCCGCCGACCGTGTCGACGACGCGACCCCGGGCCTCGACGTAGCGGTAGGGATTGGTCGCGTCGAAGACCGTCACCGTCACCCTCGGGTCGGCTTCGACGTTGCGGAACTTCTGCCTCCCGACCTCGGTGTTGATCAGCACGTGGTCGTCGTCCGCGTGGACCCACATGAGCTGGGTCTGCGGTTGACCGCCGGGCATCAGGGTGGTCAGGGCGGCGAAGTTCTTGGCCGTGGCGAATGCCTTGAGATCTGAGTCGAGTGCCATCCGCTCAAGCTACCGACGCGCTGCGACGATCGGACTTCGTCGCTCGTACTCCACGTCCTTCAGGACTGGGCGATGGTTCCCACGTCACCCGACGCCAACGCGGCCGCTGCGGCCGTTCGTTCCTCGTCACTGAGCGGCGTCATGCCGATGTCGAAGGCGGACCAGATCGTCCGCGAGTACGGGTAGAAGACGACCGGGGCGAGCAGCGCCATCGGGAGACCGACGACGATGACGGGGAGGACCGAAGCCTCGTGATCGACGGCCTTCATCGCCACGAACACCATGCAGAGGACGAACAGCAACACGATGACGATGGCGAAGTTGATCAGGTACGCCCCCACGAAGAAGCCGGGTTCACGTTCGAAGCGCATCCCGCAGCCGCCGCACCGGTCGACCATCCGGAACCACCCCTTGTAGAGCCGACCGGCGCCACAACGCGGACACCTCCTGGTGGCACCACGCCACAGCAACAGGCCCCAACCCACCGAAGGTTCAGGGTCTGCCGGTTCGGTCATCGGCTCATTGTCGGCCGCGCGCCCACGACGGACAACCCGGACGGCGGCCGCCGGAACGGGCTCGGGCGCCGTCGTCCGACAACGGGCAAGCCCGTGGCCCAATTCAAGGAACCCGGACATGACATGACCGGTTTCATCGGTGAGGATCAGTCGGTGCGAGCCGATCGACTTGTGGCGATTCTCATCCTCCTCCAGACCAGGGGGCAGGTGACAGCGGCGGAGGTGGCCGCCGAACTCGAGGTGTCCGAACGCACCGCGAGGCGTGACCTGGACGCTCTCGGAACCGCCGGGCTGCCGATCTACTCGGTCCAAGGACGAAACGGGGGGTGGCGTCTGCTCGGCGACGGCCGTACCGACCTCAGCGGCCTGACCGCGCAGGAGGCCCGCGCCCTGTTCCTGGTGGCGGGGCCACAGGCCGCGTCACCGGAGCTTCGGGCAGCGCTTCGCAAGCTCGTGCGCGCACTTCCGGAGTCCTTCCGCGACGAAGCGGAGGCGGCTTCGGGAGCCGTCGTGGTCGACCCCGTCGGTTGGGACGGGGACGCCAGGAACCAGCCACCCACTCCACCCCTCCTCGACGACGTACAGGAGGCCGTGGTGGCAGGCAGCCAACTCCTGCTCCACTACGTGAGCCGCGACGGATCGACGACCGAACGCGTGATCCACCCGCTGGGCCTTGCGAGCAAGGGGCCGCGTTGGTATCTCGTGGCCGACACCGAAGCCGGACTGCGAACCTTCCGGGTCGACAGGATGCGATCGGTGCAGCCGACGGGGGAAGCGGTCGTGAGGCCCGACGGCTTCGATCTGGCCGAGGCGTGGACCCTCATAACCGGGGAGGTCGAACGGATCCGTGCCCCGCTTCTGGTCGAGGCCCGTGTGGACCCTCGGGCGTTGGGGTGGTGCCGGGCGAACTTCGGCACCCGACTCAGCATTGGACCCGCAGAGAAGGACGGCCGGATCGCCGTCGAACTCCGGGGGCACTCCTTCGCCAGCGTCGCCCGTGAAATCGCCGGGTTCGGTTCGATGATCGAGGTCCTCTCCCCCAGCGAGGTGCGTGCCGGTCTCAGAGGGTTGGCAACCGAGTTTGAAGCCCTCTACTCGGGCGCGTGAGTCCTTCAAGGGTCATGGACCGGAAGCGACCCACTGCACCTTCGGAACTTCGCCGACTGCCTGACCGACCGAATCGGTTCATCGCCTTGCGACCAGATTTAGGCGCCGGTCGGGCAGAATGGCGCCATGGCATCGCGTAACCCCGCGCTCAACGACAGCATCTTCCAGCGGGAGACCCAGGCGTCCGGCGGTTCGTTCACGCCATCCTGGGGTTCTCCGGCTGACGAGCTCCCACCTGGCATCTTCGGGTCCGACCCGCAGGTCCGGTCGACGTTGCCGCCCCCACCCGGACGGGGACCTGCACCTCAGGGCTTCCCCCCGCAGACCACCGGTGGCCCGGTCGTCACCGGCGGCGACTCGATGCGTCTCAACGGCACCCTGAGCGCGTCGGCGATCCTCTTGGGCATCGTTGTCGTGGCGGCTGTGTTCGGCTGGCGATCCGTCGACTTCACGACGACGGTGGAACTGGTGAACGGTCGCCTCGCGGAGGTGTCGCGGGCCGAGTTCCCCGGTTGGGCCCTGATCGTGATGCTCGCTGCGGTCGGCGTCGGCTTCCTGACGGCTTTCAAGCCGAAGCTGGCCCGGATCACGGGCCCGATCTACGCGGTCGGAATGGGCCTTTCGGTCGGCGCCATCTCTGCCGTGTACAACGCCCAGTACGACGGGATCGTCGCCCAGGCGCTGGCGCTCACCGCGGCCGTGTTCGTGATGATGCTGTTCCTCTACGCAACCCGCGTCATCAAGGTCACCGACAAGATGCGCACGGTGGTCATCGCCGCAACCGGAGCGATCGCTCTCGTGTACCTCGTCAGCATCTTCGTGAACCTGGTCTTCAAGACGGACCTCCCGTTCCTGCACGACACCGGTCCGATCGGGATCCTGATCAGCCTCGTGATCGTGGGCGTCGCGGCGTTCAACCTCCTGTTGGACTTCGACTTCATCGAGAACGGCGTGAAGATGGGGGCGCCGCGTTACATGGAGTGGTACGGAGCGTTCGGACTCATGGTGAGCCTCATCTGGCTCTACCTGGAGATCATCCGCCTGCTCGCCAAGCTCCGCGAGCGCTGAGCATCGGCGTCTCGCCGCCCACGCCATCCCTCCGCAGGTCGCCTCACCGCGCCAGACTGGCCACTGACCGACCCTCTGGAGGCTCGCCTTGAGCGACAACACCTGTCCGAGTTGCAACGCTGCGCTCCCGACCGGCGCCGCGTTCTGCACGAGCTGCGGTCATCGCCTGGCCGATGCCGCACCACCGCCTCCCGCTCCCCCGGCGGCGACACCCGCTCCCCCGGCGGCGACACCCGCTCCACCGGCCGACGTCGATCCGACCATGATCGAGAACCCGGGGCTGCACGACGAGACACAGGTCTTCGAGCCACCGACGCCACCTCAGGCGGCACCCTCGCAGCCGGCCGCGTGGCAGCCACCCCCGCCGGCGGCTCCACCGACGCCGGACGCCTCGGCATGGACTGCACAGCCAGCCTCACCACCGGCAGCGCCCGAGTCCCCTGCCGCAGCGCCGGCGTGGTCGCAGCCGCCCACACCCGCTCCGCCGGCTTGGACCCCGCCGCCGCAGGCGGGGGCGCCGGTACCGCCCTGGGGCGACCCCGCTGCAGCCTCGCCGTCGGCCTCGACGGCCGACGTTCCCTCACCGGCAGGCGGAGCGGCAGCGGTGATCGGCGGCGTGCTCACTGTCATCGGGCTTTTCATCGGCTGGTTCGAACTGACGACACCTGCCGGCACCCAGACGATCAAGGGCTGGGATCTCGCTTCGTCGGATACGAGTCCGTTCAGTTCGAACGACCCGTATCTGCTGCTGGTGCTGGGTCTCGTCGGTATAGCCGTCGGTGCGGCCCTGTTCCTCGGCAAGTTCCGGACCATCGCACGGGTCATCGCCGTGGTCGCGGGTGTGGCCGCGATTCTCGTCGTCCTGCGGGACTGGATGACGGCATCGGACCTGGTCAAGGACTCGGCCGGGTGGAAGCTGACCCAGCAGGTCGGATTCTTCGTTCCGATCATCGGTGGCGTGTTGACGGCGGTCGCCGCGGTGCTGCCGGCAAACAAGTCCTGACAGCAGGACGCGTCGAAACCCGCTCCAGGTGAACGACCCGCTCGTTCTCACGATCGACCTGGGAACCAGCGGCCCGAAGGTCGCAGTGGTGACCGGCTCCGGTCGAATCGTCGGATCCGCCCGGGCGTCGGTCGAGACGACGTTCGGTTCCGGTGGCGCCGCCGAACAGGACGCCGAGGCCGTGTGGTCGGCGACCCTGGCAGCGGCATCGAAGGCACTAGATGACCCCCGCGTCGACCGAGGGTCCGTGATCGCCGTCGCCGCGTCGGCCCAGTATTCCTCGATCGTTCCGGTAGGGGTCGATGCGACCCCGACCGGACCCATGGTGACGTGGATGGACCAGCGGGGGTCCCCCAAGCGGCTCCGGAGACTGCCCGGACACCCGACCCTCGGCGACTCGCCGATCGCACTGGCCAACTACCTGCGGATCCACGGCCTGGCGCCCATCTCATCGGGCATGAGCCTGAACCACATGCGGTGGGTGAAGGCGGCGCGTCCCGATCTGTACGAGCGGACGGAGACGTTCCTCGAACCGGTCGATTACATCAGCGCCCGGTTCACAGGTCGCCGCACCGCCAGTCAGTGCACGTCGTTCATGCAGATGCTCGCGGACAACCGGAAGGTTCCGAACGCAGGTTGGCACCCGGACCTCGTGCGTGCCTCGATGATCGACCGCTCCAAGCTCCCCGAACCGGTGGCGACCGGTGAGGTGATCGGAACCGTCCTGCCCGACATCGCCGCCAAGCTGGGCATCCCTTCCAACGCCGAGGTCCTGTCCGGGATCAACGACACGCAGGCCGGCGCAGTGGCGGCAGGGGCGTTCCGAGGTGACCACGCGGGCCTCGCGGTCGGGACCACGGCCGTGATCGTGACCCATGCCGTTGCCAAGAAGGTCGATCCGATCCGATCGATGTTCACGATGCCCAGCCCGCTCGGCGACCGTCATCTGCTGTCAGCGGAGAACGGGGTCGCCGGCGTGGCGGTCGACCACTTCCTCGGTCACCACGTGTACCCGGAGGACCCGTTCGAGACTTCGCAACCCGACGGGCTGGACACCTACGAGGCGTTCGAGGCGGCGGCCTCCGCCGCGACTCCCGGTGCCGGCGGGGTCCTTTTCCTACCTTGGTTGCACGGATCGCTTGCACCCCGCGCGGACGGACGGATGCGCGGCGGCTTCGTCGGTATCGGACTCGACACGACGCGTCAAGACCTGGCCAGAGCGGTGCTGGAAGGCGTCGCGCTCAACCTTCGCTGGTTGCAGGATCCCGTCGAGCGTTTCGTCGGACGCAAGTTGTCCCACCACCTGTTCTACGGCGGCGGCGCCACGTCCGACCTCTGGTCGCAGGTGATGGCGGACGTGCTCGACAAGCCGGTCCACCAGATGGCCGACCCCGGCTTCGCCGTGTCACTCGGGACGGCCTTCTTCGCGTTGGACCGACTCGGGATCTCTTCCGCCGAGGAACTCTCGGCCGACGTGGCCGTGAAGGCTGTGTACGAGCCGAACCGAGTGCACCGCGGCCTCTACGACGACCTCGCCGACACGTTCACCGATGCGTTCGGAAGGACCCGTCCACTCTTCCGCCGCCTGGGCCGGTCCCGCTGAAGGTTCGGCACCGCGGGAGACGGTGACTGCGGCCCCAGACAGTCATGTCTCCCGGGCGACCTGCAGTCGGGCCTCCGCCTCGTGGCGAAGGGTCGCCGAGTCTCCCGCGACCTCCATCGCTCGTTCGATGACCGCTTCGTCGTACCGATGAACCTCGGCGAAGCGCAACAGGTCCTCCGCAGAACCTGAATCCAGGAGACCTTGCCGCAGTGTGACGTCGATGAGGTGCCGGTACTCCAAGGCGAACGGCGCCTCGCTGTCGGGCAGAAGTTGACCTGTGTACGCCGCCGCGGCTCCGGCCAGGTCTCCGGAACGAACCCTGTCCCTGACGTCCACGGCGTCCACCTCCACCGTGACGGTCAACTCGTAGGGACGAGACGCGATTCCGCCACCCAACATCTGGCGGATGTGGGAGAGCTCCGCCTTGATCGTCGCCGAACTGAGAGGACGTTCCCCGTAGACGTGCTCCCGGAGTTGGTCGAGCGTCGACGGACCGTTGAGGGCCAATGCAGCCAGAAGTTCGATCTGACGGGGCGACAGGGCCAATGGTTCCCCCGCGAACGACGCGCCCGGGCGGCCCAGAACCGACAACTTCAGGACCTGGTCAGCGCCGACCGCCGGACCTACGTCGTCGGGCAGGTGCTCCTCCACGAGCCGCCCCAACGCGGAGACGGCGAACTCGGCCAGGGGCGAGGCCCGGTCCCAGGGTCCCGACAGGTCCAACACACCAAGTCGACGACCATCCCGACTGCGGACCGGTGCGGCCCAACAGACCCAGTCCCGCACCGAATCGCACCAGTGCTCCGCCGAGAAGACCGACGACGTCTCACCGGTGTAGAGCGCCATGCCGAGCGCATTGGTTCCGGCGGAGCGCTCGTCCCAACGGCCACCTCGCACGAACCCGACACGTTCCGCGACACGGTTCATCTGGGGGCTGCCCGCGGTCCAGAGGATGCGTCCGTCCTCGTCGGTTATGGCTGCGATGAGCCCGCTGCTCTCCGCGGCGCGGCCCAACTGCTCCTCGACACCGATTCCGCTGCGCCGGATCGGCGACTGCTCCCATCGTTCCGTCACTTCGTGTGGCTCGCAATCGACGGGTGCTGCGGCAGCGGTCTCGGCGACCGTGCTGCGACACCGATCCCACGACGCGGCGATAGCCGGGTCGTGGGCGTGGCCGTCCGCGCGTGCCGACTCGATCGACTGCCGTCGCGTTCGCAGCTCCCGACTCGCCACATCGACTCCTTGGACGGTTGCGGATCGCGGCGCACGCAACGAGTGACGAATGCCACCAACCCAACACCAACCCTACCGAGCGCACAGTTCGGTTGCTGGCCGTCGGGCTCGGCGTACAACCCCCACGAGTCGGAGGATCCACCCATGACCTACCCCATTCCAGGAAGCCAGGGCAGCCCCATCGCCCTGAAGTCGAGGTACGAGCACTTCATCGGTGGCCGGTGGGTTCCACCAGCCAACGGCTTGTACTTCGAGAACACGTCACCGGTGAACGGAAAGGTGTTCTGCGAGGTCGCCCGCGGGACCGCCGCCGACATCGAGAAGGCACTGGACGCGGCGCACGAGGCGAAGGAGGCCTGGGGCCGCAGCAGCGCCGCCGAACGTTCGGCGGTCCTCCTAAAGATCGCCGACGTGATCGAAGCCAACCTGGAGGAGTTGGCGGTGGTCGAATGCTGGGAGAACGGCAAGCCGGTCCGCGAGACCCTCGCAGCGGACATGCCGCTCACCGTCGACCACTTCCGCTACTTCGCCGGTGTGATCCGGGCTGACGAGGGAGGCATCTCCCAGATCGACGAGACCACGGTCGCCTACCACTTCAAGGAACCACTCGGTGTCGTCGGCCAGATCATCCCCTGGAACTTCCCGATCCTGATGGCTGCCTGGAAACTCGCTCCCGCACTGGCCGCCGGGAACTGCGTCGTGCTCAAGCCGGCGGAGCAGACCCCGATGTCGATCCTCCACCTGATGGAGAAGATCGCCGACATCGTTCCGCCCGGTGTCGTCAACATCGTGAACGGATTCGGTGCCGAGGCCGGCAAGCCGCTCGCTTCGAGCCCTCGAGTAGCCAAGGTCGCCTTCACGGGCGAGACGACCACCGGTCGGCTGATCATGCAGTACGCCTCGGAGAACCTGAACCCTGTGACCCTGGAGTTGGGTGGCAAGTCGCCGAACATTTTCATGCCCGACGTCATGGACGCCGACGACGACTTCTTCGACAAGTGCCTCGAAGGGTTCACGATGTTCGCCCTGAACCAGGGGGAAGTGTGCACTTGTCCGTCCCGGGCTCTCATCGCGTCGTCCATCTATGACGACTTCATGGCCCGAGCGCTCGAGCGGGTGAAGGCGATCAACACCGGCGACCCGCTCGACCCGGCGACGATGGTCGGCGCACAGGCGAGCAACGACCAGTACGAGAAGATCCT
>JAGQSN010000284.1 GCA_020439555.1 Acidimicrobiales bacterium
GCGCTCGCTTCGCTCAACCATCGGTTCGTACCGCTCCTTGAGCGGAGCCGAAAGGCGGTCCTTCCGCAAGCTGTTTGCTCCCTCGTGCGTCGGTAGGGGGACGAACAGCTATGGCGCTACGCGCAGCAGGAGGCGACGACGATGGGCACGGACGTACCGGAGGTTCACGGTCGGTCGGGTGGCGAGGTCGCTTCGCTTCGCCGGAGGGCTCGCCGCCTGACCGTCGCAACCGCGACCTCACTGGCAGCCGTGGCGGTGCTCGCCGGTGTGGTCGTGGCGCAGCGGAACGACTCGACTCCGAAGTACTCGACACCACGGCTCGGGAACCAACCGACGAAGGCTGAGAAGGAGAGCGCCGAGGTGTTGCTCGCGTCGCTCGACTCGCAGCCGGTGGACCCACGCAAGGTGAAGCTGGTCAGCACCGTGTCGACATTCGCCGACTGCGACGCGCTGATCGGCGATCTACGACGCGTCGGGGCCGAGCACGTCGGCAGCCAAGGATTCGGTGCGTACAGGGGCCGGTTCGACGAGGTCGGGTACCTCGCGAACGCGGACGTGGAGGTGGCCCGCTCGGCGGACGGTTTCGCCGCATCGGACGCTGGTTCCAAAGCGGCGCCGAGCGGCGAGACCATCGGCACGAACGTCCAAGTCGCAGGCGTCGACGAACTCGATCACGTGAAAGCCGTCGGAGACCGCATCTACGACCTGGACGGAGAAGGCAACCTTCGGATCACCGACGCGAAGACCCTGACGGTCCTCTCCACACTGGACGTCACGCCTGCTCCGATCAGTGGTTCCTCGAACGGCGGTGACGACGAGGAAGGCATCGACTTCCGGCCCGAAGGTCCCACGCAGGTGACCCAGATTCTGGTGTCCGGAACGCGGGTCGTCGTCTTCGGTACGGAGGCCGAGACGTCGGCACCGGTCGAAGGTGATCCCTCCGCGTCGAGGTCGACGGCGACGTACATGACCGTGGCCTTCGTCGACGCGCACGACGCCGCGAAGCCGACGCTCACCGATCGTGTCCGTGTCGAGGGTTCGCTGGTGTCGGCTCGACTGGTCGACGGTGAGGTTCGCCTCGTCACCACCTCGAACATGGCCGACCTCGGCTTCGTCATGCCGACGACCGCGGCGTCGATACCGAAAGCGCTCGAACAGAACCGCCGCTCGGTCGCTCTGTCGCGTGCAGCGGACTGGATCCCCGACTGGCAACGCAAGGGTTCCGGCCCGGAACCGCTCGTGCAGTGCGATCGGGTGCACGTACCCGACACGTTCGCCGGTGTCGCCATGACCTCGATGGTCACCTTCCCCGCCGGGACAGGCCGGTTCGAACCGAAGGCCACGTCGATCCTCGCCCCCGGCGACACGCTGTACGCCGGGCTCGACGACGTCGCCATCAGCTCGAACGTGTGGGTCGACCCGATCGACCGTGAACGGCTGGACTTCGACGACTGGCAGACGGCGATCCACGAGTTCACCTTCGACGGCGACGACGCCCCCACCTACGTCGGATCCGGAATCGTCGACGGTTCGACGGTCGGTCAGTTCGCGTTCGGCGAGGTCGGGGAGTCGCTCGGTGTCGTCTCCTCGAAGGGAACCCCCTGGGACGACGACTCAGACAACGCCGTCACCCTGACGCTGTTCACCCCGGATGGAGACGGAACCCTGGCCCGGACCGCGCGGATCGACGACCTCGCAGGCGGCAAGGGCCAGGTCTCGGCAGTGCGATTCGTCGAGGGCCGGGTGCTGGTCTCCACCGGGCTCGACGGGCGACAGGTGCGAGTCGTCGACGTCACGGACCCCTCCACGCCCCGACTGGCGGGAAGCGTCGAACTCGAAGGTGACGTCGGCTACTTCCACCCGTTGCCCGATCACAAGGCCCTCCTCGTCGGGAACCGTTCCGACACCGTCGGCAGTGGACGTAACGAGCGCACCCGCCAGTGGGTGCGTGCATCGCTCCTCGACGTCGCCGATGCAGACGCTCCGAAGGTGGTGTCCACTTGGGAGCGTCCGTGGTCGGCGGACGGGGTCTCCTACGACCACCACGCGTTCACCTACTGGCCGAGCAGGAAGCTCGCCATGTGGGGGATCACCGACACCTCCTGGTACGACGGCGGAGAACAAGCTGCCAACCACGCTGTCGCCCTCGGTGTGGACGGGACCGTCAGCGAGGTCGCGCTGCCCGTCGCGAACAAGCCGAACGCGGTCCCGGCGCCGTGTCCGACGGTGCAGATCACCGACCCGGAGATCAGGGACATGATCAGCGAGGACACAGTCGTCCTCCGCTGCGACGAGCCCGCACCGAAGTCGGTGGATTGGCCCCGGTATCTGTGCAGCAGCGTCGACCAGGCGACCGTCGCCCGTTACGCGCCGGACGAGAAGGGTGACGCTGCCTACTTCCTGTGTTCACCGGCCCCGCAGCCGACGGTGTCGCGGGTGCTCGTCGTGGACGGCAGGCCGATCCTCCTCACCGACCAGACCCTCGAAGCGCTCGACCCCCAGACCTTCGCCTCGACGGCGATCGCCTACCACCCGTCGATCGCCACCTATTACGGCCCGTACTAGGAGGCTGCCTCCGTCGCGGGCGGTTTCGACTGCGCTCGCTGGCGCT
>JAGQSN010000285.1 GCA_020439555.1 Acidimicrobiales bacterium
ACCCGAACGTCGTGCGGGTCGTCGCGCTCTCCGGCGGCTACACCCGGGAGGACGCGAACGACCGTCTCGCCCGCAACCCCGGTGTCATCGCCAGCTTCTCCCGCGCGCTCACCGAGGGTCTGTCCGCCCAGCAGTCCGACGAGGAGTTCAACGCGACCCTCGACGCCTCGATCAAGGCCATCTACGAAGCCTCGATCGCCTGACTCGAAACCATCGTTCGCATCGGACTCCCAGGGTGCCCGGGCCTTCGGCTCGGGCACCCTCGCGTCTTGTAGCGGCCGATCCCATGCAAGGGTTCCAAAGGTCCGCCCCGATCACGTCGCATGTCGATACCCTGCCCGAGTGCAGGCTCGATTCGGCTTGCACAACTGACGAGGAGGCGACGTGGCCGACCTTGAGACCGACCCTGGAGCACCGGTCGAACTCGACCGTGTGATCGTGCGTTTCGCCGGTGACTCCGGCGACGGTATGCAGCTCACCGGCGAACGGTTCACCAGTGCCAGCGCGCTGTTCGGCAACGATCTGTCGACGCTGCCCGAGTTCCCTGCCGAGATCAGGGCACCTGCCGGAACCCTTGCCGGGGTGTCCGCGTTCCAGGTTCACATCTCCGACCACGAGATCACCACCCCCGGTGACGCTCCGAACGTTCTCGTGGCCATGAACCCGGCCGCGCTCAGGGCGGAACTCGGACACCTGACCGACGGCGGGACCGTCATCGTCAACACCGACGCGTTCGAGGAACGGAACCTCACCAAGGCCGGCTACCGGACGAACCCTCTCGAAGACGGAAGCCTCGAGCGTTTCAAGGTGTACGAGGTTCCGATGACCTCGCTCACGAAGGACGCGGTCGCACCGCTCGGAGTGAAGCCACGAGACGCCGAGCGATCGAAGAACTTCTTCGCTCTCGGGCTCATCAGTTGGATGTACACCCGCCCGAGTGAACCCACGTTGCGCTGGATCGAGGAGAAGTTCGGATCCAAGCCGCAGGTCGCGGCAGCGAACCGGACGGCATTCTCCGCGGGCCACGCGTTCGGTGAGACCGCCGAACTGTTCGAGCACCCCTACCAGATCAGACCGGCTGCTCTCAGGACCGGCACCTACACGAACATCACCGGCAACGTCGCACTCGCCTGGGGTCTGGTGGCTGCAGGTCGGTTGAGCGGCTTGCCTCTGTTCCTCGGCAGTTACCCGATCACTCCCGCGTCCGACATCCTCCACGAGTTGTCCAAGCACAAGAACTTCGGGATCCGCACCCTTCAGGCCGAGGACGAGATCGCCGGAATCGGTTCGGCACTGGGTGCTGCCTTCGGCGGTCACCTCGCGTGCACGACGACCTCCGGGCCGGGGATCGCATTGAAGAGCGAGACGATGGGTCTCGCCGTCAGCCTGGAACTCCCGCTGGTGATCGTGGACATCCAACGTGGAGGTCCGTCGACGGGTCTGCCCACGAAGACGGAACAGGCCGACCTGCTCCAGGCGATGTACGGACGACACGGAGAGTCACCGATTCCCATCGTCGCCGCTTACTCGCCGGCGCACTGCTTCGACGCTGCGATCGAGGCGGCACGGATCGCGCTCAAGTACCGGACGCCGGTGTTGCTGCTCTCCGACGGCTATCTCGCCAACGGCTCCGAGCCGTGGCGACTTCCCGACACGGACGAACTCCCGGACATCTCGGTGGAGTTCGCGACCGAACCGAATCACGTTGACTCGGACGGAAACCCGGAGTTCTGGCCGTATCTGCGTGACCCGTCGACCCTGGCCCGCCCGTGGGCCATCCCTGGAACACCGGGGCTCGTCCACCGCATCGGTGGCATCGAGAAGGAGGAAGGATCCGGCAACATCAGTTACGACCCGGCCAACCATGAGCACATGGTGCAGGTACGCGCTGCCAAGGTGGCGGGAATCGCGAACGACATCGCACCGGCGACCGTCAACGGTGACGCGGACGATGCAGAACTGCTCGTGGTCGGCTGGGGCTCGACCTGGGGTGCCATCGACGGGGCGATGAATCGATGTCGAGCCCGCGGGCGGAAGGTGGCCCACGTGCAACTGACCCACCTCAACCCGTTCCCGGCGAACTTGGGCGAGGTGCTCCGGCGCTACCCGAAGGTGGTCGCCCCCGAACTCAACCTCGGTCAGCTGGCTCGCCTCCTGAGAGCCGAGTTCCTGGTGGACGTACATCCGATCTCGAAGGTGCAGGGCGTCCCCTTCACCGCCGGCGAGCTGGAAGCCGCCTTCATGAAGGAGTTGAGCCAGTGACGGACCTGCTCGAACCGACCACGACCCCACAGGACTGGGCGAGCGACCAGGAGGTCCGCTGGTGTCCGGGTTGCGGGGACTACTCGATCCTCAAAGCAGTCCAGATGCTGATGCCCGAACTCGGCACCCGGCCTGAGAACACCGTGTTCCTTTCGGGCATCGGCTGCGCTGCCCGGTTCCCGTACTACATGAACACCTACGGGATGCACAGCATCCACGGTCGGGC
>JAGQSN010000286.1 GCA_020439555.1 Acidimicrobiales bacterium
TCGCCGACCTTCACGTCGACCGGGATGCGGTTCTCGCCCTCGTCGTCCCAACGCCCCTCACCCACGGCGATGGCCTCGCCCTGCTGGGGCTTCTCCTTGGCGGTGTCGGGGATGACCAGGCCGCTGGCGGTGGTCTCCTCGGCGTCGCCGGGCCTGACGACGATGCGATCTTCGAGCGGCTTGAGAGCCATCTTGCGCCTCCTGGGCGTGCGGTTCGGGGGTTGTGCCGGCCCGCTCCACGGGCGTTAGCACTCGGGTATTGCGAGTGCTAACGATACGGCCAGATCGGCACATCCGCAAGCAGTCTCCACCCGAGACTGCTAATCGCCTGATCTGGTCCGTCGACGAGGTCAGTCGGTGAGCAGCGGGAGGCGGAGGTTCGGGTCAGCGCCGCAGTCCAGGCCCGACGGCCCGTCCGATCCGAGCCGGTACCAGGCTGCCGATGCGACCATCGCCGCATTGTCGGTGCACATCTCGCGGCTCGGCAGGAACCCGTGCACGCCGTCGGACACACAAGCCGACAGGAACCGTTCCCGGAGCTGCGAGTTCGCCGCCACTCCCCCTCCGAGCACCAGGCCCTTCGCCCCGATCTGCTGGGCGGCACGTCGGGCCTTCGTGACGAGAACGTCGACTACCGCCTCCTGGAAGCTCGCCGCGACGTCCGCTGTCGAAGCGTCGGGGTGCTTGCGGACGTGGTTCACGACCGCCGTCTTCAGACCCGAGAAGGAGAAGTCGAGGCCTTCGCCCTTCATCGCACGCGGGAAGTCGATCGCGTAGGGGTCGCCTTCCATGGCGATCCGGTCGATCGCCGGGCCCCCCGGATACCCGAGTCCCAGGTATCGGGCCACCTTGTCGAACGCCTCACCGGCTGCGTCGTCGAGGGTGGAGCCGAGCAGCCGGTAGTGGCCGTGGTGCTCCATCGAGATGAGCATCGTGTGGCCTCCCGACACGAGTAGCACCACGAGCGGGAGTTCCAGGGAAGGGTCCTCCAGCAGGGCCGCGTACAGGTGCGCTTCGAGGTGGTTCACGGCCACGAACGGCACGTCCCAGACGAGAGCGAGCGCCTTCGCCGTGCTGACGCCTACGAGCAGGGAACCGACAAGCCCCGGACCGTAGGTTGCGGCGACGGCGTCCAGATCCGGGCCGTCGAGGCCTGCTTCGACGAGAGCCTCGGCGATCACCGGGGTCAGCAGGTCGACGTGTGCCCGGCTCGCGATCTCCGGTACGACGCCGCCGAAGCGGGCGTGGATGTCCACCTGGCTGGACACGACCGAGGACCGCACGGCCGTACCGCCGACCACCACGGCAGCGGCGGTCTCGTCGCACGAGGTCTCTATTCCGAGGATCTTCGTGTGCACGTCGACGGGTACCGGGCCACCCGATGAGGGGGTCATCGTGGGGAGGATCACGACTTCATCCTGCCGTTGCCGGAACTCTGTGCCGAACTGGCGCCCGTGGCTCCTGTGGGCATCGGAGCGGCCGGATGCAGCCGTGCTGACCGGCCGGCGACCTGGGCGGCCAGTGTCCGACCTCCGACGGTCCCCGTTTCCGGCGTGGCCCCGGGCGTGAACGCGTGGCGGACCGTCGGGGACGGAAGAGAGCGTTCGATCGAGGCGAGTCGCTCCGCGTACTCGTCCGTCGCGACGTCGTGCGCCCACATCACGATCGCGTCCTCTCCGTTGTCGCCGTAGTACGCCTTCCGGGCACCGGCGGGCACGAACCCGAACCTGCCGTAGAGGGCCTGTGCCCGGCGGTTCGAGGCACGTACCTCCAGGGTCAACTGTCCGGCACCGAGCTCGAGGGCACCGCGGACCAGTTCGACGAGCAGACGCGTCGCCACCTTCCGACCCTGCACGTCCGGGTCCACGGCCACCGTCGAGACGTGCCCGTCGTCAGCGATCATCAGAAGACCTGCGTACCCGACCACGTCCGCGCCGACGCGGGCCACGAGGTAACAACGACCTCGACGATCGAGCTCCTCCTCGAAGAGCTTCGCCGACCAGGGCCGCGGGTAGGTCCGGGCTTCGATCGCGACGACCTCCGGGATGTGGCGTCGAAGCATCGGCGACACGACGACGGTGGGGTCCTCCGGCGGGGCCTCCGGTTCGGTCACGCGCCCTCCCTCGTGGACCAGTTGATCTCGGCGTCGGGCTTGCGCAGGTACAGCAGCTCGATCTCGTGCGGTCGGACCCAGTCCTCACGCAACGCCTTCGCGTGCGCGAGTTGCACGAGCGCGCGAGCGGACGGGAACGCGTGGTCGCCGCCGGCGATCTCCAGGTTCGGTCGGTCGAATCGGTCCGCGTATCGCAACGCACCGTCACCGCAGAGCAACGTCTCGCCCGGTTGCGCCAGCAGGTCGGCCGCCAGGTCCTCGGGTGTCCCAACGGTCGGTTCGGTGGTGCGCTGCACTCCGCCGGGAACGGGCCGGTAGAAGGCCCAGAACACCTCACCGCGACGGGCGTCAATCACCGCTGCGATCCGACGGTTGGCGAAGCGCAACGGGAACGCCAACAGGTCGAGGCTCGACACGGCGATCATCGGAACCCGCAAAGCCTGCGCTATCGCTTTGCCGGAAGCGACGCCGACACGCAACCCCGTGAACAACCCGGGACCGTTGTCTACCGCTACGCACGCGATCTCAGACAGCTCCACGCGGGCCTGTTCGCACACGAAGCGGATCGCAGGGGTCAGGTTCTCCGCGTGGCGCTTCCCGCGTGCCGAATGGGACGAGGCGAGAACCCCTTCGTGACCGCCGATCGCGCAACCGACCTGCGCCGTGGCGCTTTCCAGACCGAGGATCAGCAAGGCGAACCACCCCCGTCGGGGATGGCCCAGGGACCTATCGCCTCCGCCAACGCCCTCGCGCGGGCCGCCCAGGAGGGACCCAGTCCGGTCAGCTCCAGATGGCGGTCGTCGTCGCCGTCACCGAAGGTGATTCGCACCTCCAGGTAACGGTCGCCCAACGCCGGCAGGACGGCGTCGCCCCACTCGACGAGCA
>JAGQSN010000287.1 GCA_020439555.1 Acidimicrobiales bacterium
GTCGCGGTCGGGTCGAGCTTCGGGTCGGCCGTGTAGACACCGTCGACACCCGAGTGCGTGCCCTTGACCACCGCTCCCGCCGACAGTTCCGCCGCCCTGAGGGCCGCGGGCGTGTCGGTAGTGAAGAACGGTGCCCCCAGACCACCTGCGAGGATCACGACACGACCCTTCTCCAGGTGACGTTGCGCCCTACGACGGATGTACGGCTCGGCGATCTGTTCCATGTGCAGGGCGGTCATGACCCTGGTCGGCTGGTCCAGTTGTTCGAGGGTGTCTTGCATGGCGAGGGCGTTGATCACCGTCGCGAGCATCCCCATGTAGTCCGCCTGAGCCCGGTCCATGCCCGCGCCGGCACCGGTCATCCCCCGCCAGATGTTGCCGCCACCGATGACCAGGGCGACGTCGACGCCCATCGAGCGGGCGTCGACGACGTCCTCGGCGAGCTGACGGACCACGCCACCGTCGATTCCGAAGCCGGCTTCACCGGCGAAAGCCTCGCCGGACAGCTTCAGGACGATACGTGGCCACCGGGGTTCCACCCCGCCGGCGGTCATGGCGTCGCCTCCAGGCGCTGAGCCACCTCAGGCCCCGATCGCCACCACGACGAACCGGGCGATCGAAGCGTCACCGAGGAACTGGCTGACCGTCTGCTTCTCGTCCTTCACGTAGGCCTGCTCGAGGAGCACACGCTCCTTGAACCAGCCTGTGAGGCGCCCTTCGACGATCTTCTCCATCGCTGCCTCGGGCTTGCCTTCGGCGCGGGTGATCCCCTCGAGGGTCTCCCGTTCCTTGGCGACTTCCTCTGCCGGGACGTCGTCGCGGCTGAGGAAGTCGGGCTTCGTGAAGGCGATGTGCACTGCCAGGTCGTGTGCCATCTCGACGGTTCCGCCGGCGAGCTCGACGATGACGCCGAGGACCCCACGACCGTCCTGACGGTGGATGTAGGTGTCGAGGACGTTGCCTTCGGCCGCCTCCACTCGGACGACGCGACCGAGTTCGATGTTCTCCTTGAGGACGACCTTGAGGTCGTCGATGGCGTGGTCCTTCGAACTCTTGGCGTCCTCGCCCTCGGTCGCGACGAGCGTCGCGATCTCCTGGACGAGCGAGGTGAACTGGTCGGACTTGGCGACGAAGTCCGTCTCGCACTTCAGCTCCGCGACCGCAGCCACGTTCTCGAACGACGAGACGGCGTCGGTCCCCTGGCTGTTGTCACGGTCCTCACGAGCCGCCGACTTGGCCAGACCCTTCTCACGCAGCCACTTCGTTGCGGCCTCCGGATCACCACCGTTCTCCTGGAGGGCCTTCTTCGCGTCCATCATCCCAGCGCCGGTGGCCTGGCGCAGGGCCTGGACGTCCTTGGCAGTGAAATCAGGCATCGGGGGAGGTCTCCTCGGTGGTTTCGGTGGCGGTTGCCTCGGCCTGAGGCGCAGCGGCGGCTTCCTGCTGGGCCTTCGCGATGCGGGCCTCGCGTGCAGCAGCGGCCTCGGCGGCCTGACGGCGCGCGTCGGCCTGCTGGGCAGCGATCGCGGCCTCTTCCTCAGCGGTGCGCTCCCGCGGAGCGGGCTGAGCCCCGGGGCGGCGTGACGCGATGATGCGCCCTTCCTCGACGGCGTCCGCGATGACCCTGCTCATGAGAGTGCCGGAACGGATCGCATCGTCGTTGCCGGGGATCGGGTACTGGATGACGTCGGGGTCGCAGTTGGTGTCGACGACGGCGACGATCGGGATCCCGAGCTTGTTCGCCTCGGTCACCGCGATGTGCTCCTTCTTCGTATCCAGGATGAACACGAGGTCGGGAAGCTTGGTCATCTTGGCGATGCCGCCGAGGTTGCGCTCGAGCTTCTCGAGTTCACGGCCGATGAGCAGGGCTTCCTTCTTCGGCATGGCGTCGAACTCACCCGAGTCGCGCATGCGGCGGTACTCCTGCATCTTGCCGACCCGCTTCGACATCGTCTCGAAGTTGGTGAGCATGCCGCC
>JAGQSN010000288.1 GCA_020439555.1 Acidimicrobiales bacterium
TCCTGCTCATCGCGTCGGGCAAGGGTGGTGTCGGCAAGTCGTCTGTGACGACGAACCTCGCCGTCGCCCTCGCCGCGCGCGGCAAGGCCGTCGGTGTCGTGGACGCGGACGTGTGGGGGTTCTCGATCCCGCGCATGCTCGGCGTCGACAAGGAACCGTCGGTGATCGACTCGATGCTCGTGCCGCCCACGGCGCACGGCGTCCGGTGCATCTCCATGGGCTTCTTCGCCGAAGAGGACCAGGCGGTCATCTGGCGTGGCCCGATGCTGCACAAGGCACTCGAGCAGTTCCTGACCGACGTGTTCTGGGACGAACCCGACTTCCTGCTCGTCGACCTCCCGCCCGGCACCGGTGACGTGTCCCTGTCGCTGTCCCAGTACCTGCCGCGCTCGGAGGTCTACATCGTCACCACTCCGCAGGTCGCGGCGCAGCGCGTTGCCCAGCGGGCCGCAGCGATGGCCGAGAAGGTGAAGCTCGAGGTGAAGGGCGTCATCGAGAACATGTCGTGGTTCACCGGCGACGACGGCAAGCGCTACGAGATCTTCGGCTCCGGCGGCGGACAGGAACTCGCGGACAAGGTCGGTGCACCGCTGCTCGGCCAGATCCCGTTGCGGGTCGACCTGCGCGAAGGCTCCGACACGGGACAGCCCGTCACCGCCGTGGAACCTGACAGCGAGGTCGGTCGGGCGTTCGCCGCCCTGGCGGAGCGGATCGACGTCGAACTCGCCCCGACCCGTCGCTACAACAAGGGTCTCACCCTCATCGACGGCTGAACGGAACCGACTGCGGGGCGGGCTCCGCGGCCGGTAGCGTGGCGCTCGAAGCGACGAAGGAGCAGCGCCATGTCGGATCAGAAGTGGACTTCCACAGAGGTGCTCGCCTGGTCCCGTGGCGACGGACCTGACCGGCCGTCGGCCGGGCCGTCACGGTGGGCTCTCGGTGCCGTCGCCGCAACCCTGGCGGTGACGATCAGCGGGATCCTGGCCACAGACACGCTCTGCCCCGATCACCGCCTCTGGGTGCAGACGCTGGCGACGGTGGCCATCGCCCTGTCGGTCGCGTCGGTGATCCAGATCCTGCGTGCCCATGCGAGCGCCGGTCTGTTCGCACTGGCCGCTTCGTTGGTCGGTGTGGGGATCGGGCTGATCGACGCTGTGCACGCCCCGAGTCGTGGGCGGCTCATCGCTGCCGCCTTCGCCCTCGCCGCGGTGGCGAGCGCCGGGATCGCACTCCGACTCCGGTCGCTGCGTGCTTGGGACGACCGGTTCGGTGTGGCTCACACCGCGCCGGCGGTCGGCGATGCGCCGCTGGACGCCGACAGGGTCGACGGCCTCGGTGACGTGACCGCCGTCGGTTCGGGTGATCACGCCCGCCAGTCGCGTTCCGCCGGCCGCTGAACCCAACCCGCCGCCCGGACGATCGAGCGGCTCCGAACCAGAAGCGCGCCGAGGCCTCGCAGGCCGTTGCCAGGTGGCTCCGCCGGCCCGCGTACTTCCTCGCAGCGGGTCTGGTACTGACCTCCTGGTTCGTGTTCCTGTCGTGGAAGGACGAAGCGAGGGAGCAGGAGTTCCGTGACCGCACCCGTGTCGTCACCGCGACCGTGGACTCGACCTGGGACGGCGGCGACCTGGTTCCGGTGCGCTATCGGGACCCATCCGGCGGTGCCGAGCGCAAGGCGATCGTGGACTTCGGGCCGGACCGGCCACGGCGCGACGCGTCCACCGTGCGCATCCGAGTCGGTGGTGGAGCGACTCCCGAGACCGGACCCGAGCCCTACGGCGACAGCGAGCGCTGGCCGGCCTTGGTCCAGTTCGTCATTCCGGCCGTGATCGGCTCGGCCCTCTGGTGGGCGGCGCGTCATCGAAGCCACCGACGATCTCTGCGGCTGGTGGCGGAGCCCGGCCCGGCCTACCGGATGACCGCGGTTCCGTTGCCCGGTCGGGTGTTCGGCCGGCGCTGGCGACTAGCGCTCCACGACCTCGACGCGCGGCCGGGGGACCAGGCGGTCTGCGTCGTGCCGGTGATCGGTCAACCGGTGCGAACCGGACCGAGGACCGTCGAGGTGAAGGGTCGTCCGAGACCCGGTGGCGATGTCGTCGTGAGGGAACTTGCGGGCAGGCTCTGGTGGCCATCGGGCAGGGCGCTCGTCGGTGCCCGATCGACCTTCCGGCCCACGAAAGGTGTCGGCCCTGCGCCGGTCGACCGTGAACGAGGCAGGGTCGCCAAAGGTGCCTGGGTGATCGTCGGGGTCACCGTGGTTCTGTTCGCCGCGTCCATCGGGTTGTCCGACGACCCCGATGCTGCCAGCGGACGGTCCGTCACCCGCAGCGCCACCGTCGTCGACGGGACGTACTCGACAGGCCCAGCCACTATCGCCTTCGAGTGGCACGGCCGGCGACGTGTCGCCCAGGTTCGCCTCGAAGGGGCGAAGGAGAAAGGTTCGAAGGTGACCGTCAGGGTGGACCCGGCCGACCCCGACCGCGTCTGGCAGGACGGTGCCACCGTCCCCGAGCGGAACGACCCGCCTTGGGTGTCGGCCATCTTCGTCGCCTTCCTGGGGTTCGCAGTGGCGGCGGTGATCGCCGTGAGGACCCCGTCGCCTCGCCTCGACCGCCGCCTGTCCGACCTTGGCGACGATGTTCTCCGCGCGGGGGGCTTCGCTCTCGTTGACGGGCGGCTCTGGTACGACCCGCGTACAGGCGGGACCGGACCCAGATCCGGCGGAGACACGAGGCTGTGCTTCGACCCCGGAGGGCTCGTCATCGTCGATTCGGAGTCCGTGTCGACGTGGTCCTGGGAGCGTCACGTCCATCGGGACCGAAGCGGATGGCACTGGTTCGCCTCTGTGGAGGGCAGGACACTCTCGCTGGTCGGTCCGGCCGGGCTCGTCACCTTCGACGGCCCCGACATCGAACGTGTCGTCGACCTGATCGAACGCATCGCCACCTCACCCGAGGTGCAAGGGCAACTCGCCGACCTGGACTGGCTGGAAGGGCTGATCGCCGAGATGGGAGCGTCACCGCCACGGACCGGACCGACCGGTCCGACACTTCCGGAGGACGGGCCTGATTCGCCGGATGCAACGTCGTGACGTGCCCGGAGGATCGCCGGCAGCCGGCCAACCCCTACGATGAGATTCCCCGACCAAGCCTCCGAGGAGAAGCCCCGTGGACGTCCGCATCGGCGTGAGCCAGACCGCCAAGGAACTTGAGATCGAGTTGCCGGCGGACGCCGACGCTGCGGCGATCCGCAAGGACCTCGAGACGGCCGTGTCGAAGGGGACCACGTTCTGGGTGACAGACAAGCGTGGCCGGCAGGTGGGTGTGCCGGCCGAGAAGATCGCCTACGTCGAGATCGGCAGCCCCGACGAGCACCGCCGGATCGGTTTCGGCGGCTGACCCGCCCGCCACCGAGCCGTCGCCCCGGACGCGAATGACCGCGCTGCTCGACCGCAAGCTGCTGTTCGTCACCGGCAAGGGTGGCGTCGGTAAGAGCACCATCGCGGCATCGCTCGCGCTGCTCGCAGCCGAGCAGGGAAAGAAGACCCTGGTGTGCGAGGTCGACGCCAAGGGCA
>JAGQSN010000289.1:0-2224 GCA_020439555.1 Acidimicrobiales bacterium
ACCGACTCGTCCTTGAAGTAGATGCGCGCCGGGGTTCCGAGCTCCTGTTCGAGGCGGGTCGCCCGCACGAGCGGGGTCGGGCGCCACAGCTTGAGGATGTCGAGCACCTCGCCGGGGATGTCGATCCACGGGTCCGCCGCCATCTCCTGGCCGATGAGGGCCATGGGGAACAGGGGGGACAGGTCGTCGGGGCCTACCGGCTCGCGGGTCGCCGGGTGCAGCGGCGGCTGCAACGGCTCGGGAAGTCGGGGCAGGGCGTTGAACCAGGCCGTGGGCATCTGGTCCTGTGCAAGGTCGAAGCGCATGGCCCCGGATCGTAGGACCTGTCGGCGACGTGACGCGCCGTCAGGGCTTGTCGGAACCCACGACCCACATGGCGAAGAATTGCGAGCCGCCCCCGTAGGCGTGACCGACCGCGGTGCGGGCACCGTCGACCTGGTGCTCGCCGGCCGTGCCACGGACCTGCATGGCCGCCTCGGCGAAGCGCAACATGCCCGAAGCCCCGATCGGGTTCGTGCACAGCACGCCACCGGACATGTTCACGGGCAGGTCACCGTCGAGTGCGGTCACCCCTGATTCGGTGAGCTTCCAACCTTCACCCGGTTCCGCGAATCCGAGGTTCTCCAGCCACATCGGTTCGAACCACGAGAACGGGACGTACATCTCGACACAGTCGACGTCGCGACGGGGATCGGTGATCCCGGCCTGGCGGTACACGTCGGCAGCGCAGAGCGCACCGGCGAGGGGGATGACCGTGTCGCGTTCGGCCGACAGCGTCGGCTCCGAGCGCATCGCGGTCCCCTTGATCCAGGCTGGCTTCCGACCGTCAGCGGCAGCGGCATCGGCAACGGATTCGTTGCCGATCACGAGCGCGCAGGCACCGTCGCTGGACGGGCACGTCTCTGCGTAGCGGATCGGGTCCCACAGCATCATCGAGTCCTTGATGGAATCGAACGTGATGTCGTGTTCGTGCAGGTGCGCGTACGGGTTCTTGAGGCCGTTCTGCCGGTCCTTCAGGGCCACGAGCATCCCGATGTGATCGGGTGCCTTCGCACGGCGGATGTAGCTGCGCACGTGCGGAGCGAAGTACCCGCCGGCACCGGCGTGCAGCGGCGGCGTGAACGGGATCGGCAAGGACAGCGCCCACATCGCCTCGGACTCGGACTGCTTCTCGAACGCGACCGTGAGGACACGTTCGTGGATGCCTGCCTGGACCAGTTGGGCGGCGACGATCGCGGTCGAACCGCCGACCGAACCGGCGGTGTGGACCCGGAACATCGGCTTTCCGGTACAGCCGAGAGCGTCCGAGAGGAACAGCTCCGGCATCATCACGCCCTCGAAGAAGTCCGGTGCCTTGCCGATCACGACGGCGTCGATGTCGGCCCAGGTCATGGCGGCGTCGTCGAGCGCCCGCTTGGCGGCTTCCCGGACCAGGCCCGCCATGGAGACGTCGCCCCTGGTCGCCTGGTGCTTCGTCTGACCGATCCCGACGACGGCAACTCGTTCCTTGCCCATCAGGCTTCCTCTCCTTCGAGCACGCACACGAGGTTCTGTTGCAGGCACGGCCCGCTCGTCGCGTGCGCCACTCCCCTGCGGGCTTCGCCCGACATCACCCGGTCCGCCAGTTCACCGATCCGCACGAGCCCTGCCGTCAGCATCGCGTTGGCGGCCAGCGCTCCGCCGGACGGGTTGATCCTGGTGTCCACCCCGAGGCCGAGCGCCTCCGCGAGGATCAGTTCCTGGTGACTGAACGGCGCGTGCAGTTCGGCCACGTCGACCGGTCCGTCGGCCACGCCCGCCTTGGACGCTGCGAGACGCGTCGACTCGCTCACGGTCAGGTCCCGCAGTCCCAGGTGGATCGGCTCCACACGGTGGTCGATTCCACGGATCCACGCGGGGCGGTCCACCTTCGAACGGGCGACGTCCCCGGCGGCGAGCACCACCGCGGCGGCTCCGTCGGTGATCGGCGGGCAGTCGCTGCGACGCAGCGGAGCGACCGTGTACGGCTCGGACAGGACCTCTTCGGCCGAGCGGTCCCAGGCGAGTTGGGCTTTGGGGTTGTCCAGCGCGTTGCGGCGGCTCCGGGACGCCACCTCGGCGAAATCCGCTTCGGTGGCCTTACCGGAGTCGAGCATGGCACGGGCCTGGAGCGCGGCGATGCTGACCGAGTCCGGCCACAGCGGCGCGACGGTGATCGGATCGAGCTGGCGGGT
Source organism: Acidimicrobiales bacterium (assembly GCA_020439555.1). Classification (GTDB taxonomy): domain Bacteria; phylum Actinomycetota; class Acidimicrobiia; order Acidimicrobiales; family Iamiaceae; genus Aquihabitans. The sequence continues at coordinate 2,214 of JAGQSN010000289.1, forward strand.
CAGCACCATCG
>JAGQSN010000289.1:2262-6476 GCA_020439555.1 Acidimicrobiales bacterium
TCTCGCCGAGCTGGAGCTTCACCCACGCCTCGTAGAGTGCCCACGCACCGTCCATCTCGACGTGGCTCTCCTGGATCGGCGGCCACGGTCCGACACCGTCGAGGGTCGACACGAAGCTGAACGCCGACCCGGCGAGGTAGTCGGTCGAACCCGAGCACGTGAAGCCGATGTCGTCGATGGTCATGTCGACCTTGCCGAGTGCCTCGTGGATGGCCGGCATCAGCATCTCGACCTCGTTCAGCTCCTGCACCGCACGACGCATCGGCGTCTGGGCGAAGCTGATCACTGCGACGTCCCTCATCGGACCTCACCTCCTTCTCCGGTGCGCGGGTTTCGGATGATGGCTTCGGTGGGTGCCACGCCTCCCACCCAGGATCCGAGTCCGGTGCCGTGGCCCTCGCCGGGGATGCGCACGTTCGGGTCGTCGGGTTCGCCGTTCGGGCGGAAGTACTTGATCGACTCGAGCGTGGGTTCGATGTCGGCGTCGTCGCGCCAAACGGCCTCGACGCGCATACCGATACGTACCTGGTCGGCCGGGATCTCCTGGATGAGGTGCATGACCGACAGGTCGGCGCCGTCGAGCAGGATCAGTGCGCTCGTGTAAGGGATCTCCATGACCGAGCCGTAGAACGCGAGGTTCACCACGCAGAACGACGTGACGGTGCCGGTCTGGGCGACTTCGACCTCGATCGGTGTCGCCGCGCCGAGTTCGGGGTCGGCGCCTCGTGGCGGGACGTACACCCGGCTGGTCGGCGTGGCCCGCTGGCCGATGATCCGCTTCTCGGTGATGCCCTTGAGGAAGCGGCTCGTTGCGTCGCCGGCGGTGAACTCGTAGTCCAACTGGGCGGGGGTGCGGACGCTGCGCACAGGCTCGACGCCGCGCAGGGACTCCGGCAATCGAATGTCGACCATCACGCCCCCTCGCCGCTCGCGACCGGCACCCAGCGGGTGATGTCGTCGATGTGGCCGACCCGCTCGTCGGCCCACACCGGCTCGACCCGCAAGCCCGTCGACATGGCTTCGATCGTTCCGGCGTCGACGGCGCCGAGCATCGCGGTGTCCGCCCCGTCCGGGCGGATCTGCGCCCACGCGAAGGGGTGATCGAGCGGGTGCTTGTCGTGCGGGGCCGTGACCCAGGCCCAGGTCTGCACCTCGCCGGCCGGGCCGACCTCGACCAGTTCGGTCAGGTCGTTGCCCGAGACCGGGTCGAACTCGGCCGGCGGCACGATCACGCGCCCGTCCTCGGCACGGGAGCCCACCAGAACTCGTTCACGCAGGCCGGTCAGGAACGCTCCGATGACCGGACCGGTGGTCCGCTGGAACGGGTATTCGATGATCAGCGGCGCCGAGAGGATCTCGTCCTGATCTGTTGAGTCGTCGGTCACGTCGGCCGACAATAGAACACGTTTCAGTTTTCGCGAGAACGGGTGGACCTTCGCTCCGGTTGGAGGCCGGCACGGGCGATGTCGTCACGCCAACAGGTCGAGGGTTCCGAGGTCGTCCATCGCAGCGGCGGAACGCTCTGCCATGACGGTGAACATCTCGTCGCCCCGTTCCGTCGCCTCCGCTATCGCGGAACCGAACACGATGACGAGCGGCCCTTGGAGCATCCCGTAGGCGTAGTCCTCACGACATTCGGCGAGGCTGTAGTTCTCGACCCCGTATCCGGTCAGGGTCGCGTGGTACGTCGCGACGAGGTCGTCGTCGGCCGCGCGACGATCCTCGACGGAGAGGCCGGTTCCGCACAGGAAGGCGAGGTCGCGCGCCGGGAGGCCGAGGCTCACCGTCTGCCAATCGACGACGGCGACATCGCTGCGGTCGGGCGCGAACATCAGGTTGTCGAGCCGGTAGTCACCGTGCACGGCGGCGAACGGAGTGCGTCGCCCGTTCAGCCACTGTCCGGTCACGCCCTTGATCCGTTCGTACAAGGCCCGCGTGCTCGGTTCGAGACGCGGGCCGTAACGGCCGAGGAAGAAGTCGACCATCGTCGGGAACACGGCGTCGAGACCGGCGGCTTGTTCGTCGTCGAACGGGGGTAGGTGCCCGGCGATCCACGGATCGTTCCAGAGCGGCCCGTGGAGCCCCGCCAGGTTCACAGCAGCGAGGGCGGCATCGTCGACGCTCGTTCCGAGGAGTTGGTCTCCCTGCTCCCGCGGGGCCAGGTCCTCCAACAAGAGCAGGAAATCGGTCGCGTCGTCGGTCACCCATGAGGCCCAGCAGCGCGGAATGCGAGCGTCGATGCGTGGGGCGATATTGCGGTAGAAGTCGACCTCGGTCCGATAACTGCCCGACGAGATCGCTCGTCGTTCGGGTGGCCCGGTGGCGGCCTTGCCGACCATCGTCGACGGAAGGCCACCCTCGTCACCCTCGATGGTGAGTCGGAGTCGGAAGCTCGCCCCCATCTGACCCGTACCGACCGGGGTGGCCACGACGTCGGTGACGGTCACGTCGTGACCCGCTCCGCGCAGCATCTCCGTGATCCTGCTTCCGTTCGTCCAGTCAGCGGGATCCATGCCTTCGGGTCGGGACACGGCGCTGAACGATAGGACCGCCCGCCGAAGGGTGCTTCTGCGACCTGCCGGACCGGGCCGTCACCCGAACCGGGAACAGCGATCCCGCCGACCTTGTGTCGGCCGGCGGGATCTCAGAACTCGAAGGAGATGTAGCTCAGACGAGCGTCAGCTTGATGTAGCCGGTGCCGCCATCGCCGCCGTTGCCGCCCTCCTGCCGCTGGTTGCCGACCCCGGCTCCACAGTGACCCGGGCCGGATCCGACGACCGTGGTGGCCGTCGCCGGCGTGTTGTCGGCAGGCTCGGCCTGGACGGTCCCGTCGAAGGTCCCGATGGCGATCGCCGAGCCGCTTCCACCGGAGCCCGCGCCGTAGCCGGCGTTCGCACCGCCTCCGCCGCCACCGCAGACGTAGCCGCCGCCACCGCCACCGCCACCGCCACCGTTCTGCTGGGCCCAGCCGCCGTAGCCGCCCTTGGTCTGGTTGCCGTCCTCGCCGTCTCCGGCACCGTTGCCGCTGCCCCAGCCGCCGGTCGCGGTCGTCGCCGGCGGGATCGTGCCGCCGTTTCCGCCTCCGCCATTGCCGGCACCGACTCCGTTGCCACCGTTGCCGCCGGCCAGTCCGAGCGACGTCACCGTTCCCGTGACAGCCGCGGCGTGCTGCCCGCCCGCGCTGTTGGCGAAGGTCCGGTTGCCGCCCGCAGCTGAGCCACCGCCACCGGGGGCGATCACCTCGACGCCGGTCGCGTAGATGGCGGACGCGCCGCCTCCCGAGCCACCCGACCCGGGGCCACCGGAGGTGCTGACGCCGCCGCCACCGCCGTTGCGGTAGCCGGTTCCGCCGGGTGCCTTCTGTGTGGCGTTCGGGTAGGTGATGCCACCCTTGCCGGAGTCGGCCACGTGGTAGTTGAGCGTGTACTGCGTCGGCTGCGCGGCGAGCGTGCCCGTGAGCTTCGTTCCGGAGCCGCCGGCGTAGCTGTAGAACGCGCCCCCGCCGCCGCCTCCGCCGATGATCACGAACTCGACCTTGCGGCCGGGAGGCACGACGACCGACCCGGTACCCGGGGTGGCGCTGTCGAGGACGACCTCGGGTTGCGGGGGGTTGGTGGTCGTCGTCTCGGATGCAGCGGCTGCCGGGGAGGCCACCGAACCGATCACCGCTGGAGCGACCCAGGCAGCCCCGACAGCGACGGCACCCTTCGCGATGAGTCCCCGTCGATCGATGACCGAGGTCGGCGCAGTGGAGATTGCTTCGTCGCCGTTCGTCGGTGCGGTCGTCTCGTCGGCCATCTTTCGGTTCTCCCTCTGCCCGGTCGTGTCGGGCTCGGCAACGCGCGATCATTCGTCACGCTGAGTCACCGGACCGTAACAGAGGGAGATACCGAAGTATTAACTCGGGTCTGTTGTGGGGCGGGTCAGAAAGTGATGACCGTGCGGACGACCTCACCGTTCTTCATCGCGGTGAACGCCTCGTTGATGTCGTCGATCTTCATGCGCTTGGAGATCATCCCCTCGAGGTCCAACTTCCCGTCCTTCCAGAGCTGGAGGAAGCGGGCGAAGTCCCTGCGCACGTCGACGGACCCGTAGTAGCTGCCCATGAAGTTCTTCTCGGAGAAGAAGATCTCGAAGCCGTTGAACGAGACCTCCTGGTCCATGGCCCCCACGCCGACCACGCAGGTGGTGCCGCCGCGGCGGGTGGCGTCGTA
>JAGQSN010000290.1 GCA_020439555.1 Acidimicrobiales bacterium
GTCATGTGCAGCGAGCCCATGATCTTGGCGCCGGCGAGCGGCTGGGCATCGGCGTACTCGGCGCGGGTGGCCATGAGGCCGGGCATCTCGTGCTCGGCAAGCTGGATCTCCTTGCGACCGAAGCCGGCGAGGGAGAGGTCGGCGACCTTGTATTCGTCTGGGCTGAGAGTGGGCATGGCGGTTCTCCGTCGGTGTCGGGGGCGCGGCAGAGGTTCGGCCGGCGCCTCGGGAATTCGACGAACTGGAGCCTGCTGGCTCACCCATGACAGTCCGGCGGGCCCCTCGGGCCGCCGGGAAGGCTAGTCGTTCCTCACGGGCCGGGGACGGAACTGGAACGTGTTCTACTATCGCCGCATGCCGTTGGAACGTCTCACCGATCGTGTCGTCATCGTGACCGGAGCTGCTTCGGGCATCGGTCGGGCGACCGCAACCCGCGTCGCCGCCGAGGGGGCGAACGTGCTGGCCTGCGACGTGACCCCGGACCTTCTCGCCGAGGCTGTCGAAGAGGCGAACAAGACCGCCGCCGGGGGTGAGGTCGTCGGTCGGGTCGTCGACGTGAGCGACGAACAGCAGACCGCCGACGCGATAGCCGACGCCGTGGGCCGCTGGGGGCGGATCGACGGGTTGGCGAACATCGCCGGCATCCTCCGCTCGGGCCGCACCCATGAGACAGACCTCGCCACGTGGAACCGGATCCTCGCCGTCAACGCCACCGGCACATTCCTCATGTGCCGTGCCGCCCTGCCACACCTGGTGGCGTCTCGCGGATCGATCGTGAACGCGTCGAGCACTTCGACCTACTTCGGACACCCGTGGATGGCCGCCTACGCGGCGTCGAAGGGAGCCATCCACTCGTTCACGCAGACGCTCGCCGTCGAGTACTGCAAGGACGGCGTGCGCGTCAACGCCATCGCCCCCGGATCTGTGCACAGCGGCATCACCTCCACGGTGCAGTTCCCCGACGACCTGACCAAGGAGGAGGGCAAGTTGGTGCGGCGGATCATGTCGCCCACCGGCTTCGGCAACCCCGAGGACGTCGCCGGGGTCGTGGCGATGCTGCTGTCCGACGACGCGCGCCACATCACCGGCGAGACGATCCGCATCGACGGCGGAACCCACGCCTGATGCGCTGCACGATCGCTACCGCCTACCTTCCGCCCGAGGAACTCGCCCCGATCGCCAAGGCCGCCGACGCGGCCGGCTACTGGGGTCTCGCCTTGGCGGACCACGTCGTCAACATCGAGGAGATCCGGACGCCGTACCCGTACACGGCGGACGGCTCGAGACGCTGGGAGCCGTTCACCCCCTGGCTCGACCCGTTCGTCACGATCGGGGCCCTGGGCGCGGTCACGGAGAACCTGCACTTCCTGACCAACATCTTCGTCCTGCCGATGCGCAACCCGTTCCCGGTCGCCAAGGCGATCGCGACCGCTTCTGTCCTCACGGGCGGACGGGTGTCACTCGGTGCCGGCATGGGTTGGTGCGAGGACGAGTTCGAACTGCTCGACCAACCGTTCGCCAGACGGGGCAAGCGGGCCGACGAGATGATCGATGTCATGCGCGCCCTCTGGGCAGGTGGATGGGTCGAGCACCACGGCGAGTTCTACGACTTCCCCCGACTCGAGATGACCCCTGCACCCCCGTCGCAGGTCCCGATCTACGTCGGCGGCATGTCGGAGGTCGCACTGAAGCGAGCCGCTCGTAACGACGGTTGGATCTCGGACCTGATCAGTACGGAACAGGCCGCCGACTACCGGGCCCGCATCGACGCTCACCGTGAGGAACTGGGACGTACCGAAGACTTCTCCATGTTCGTGTCACTGAACGACGCCGTGACCGTCGATCAGTTCCGGCGGGCCGAAGAGGTCGGGGTGACGGACCTGATCACGATGCCGTGGGCCTACTACGGAGGGTTCGCCGTACCCCTCGCCGACAAGCTCGCCGCGATCGACCGGTTCGCCGAGGAAGTGCTCGTCAACCTGCCCGACTGAACGGCGACGTATCGGGTGACAAGGACCACGCCGAGTGACACCAAGTGCAACGTCGGACGTGACACGATCACCCGATGCAAGCTCCCACGAAACCAACCCGCCGGGTAGCGGCCGCCGTGTCGGTCGCGCTTCTCCTGTTCACCGGAGTCGGTTGCTCCGCAGAAGGAAGCGACTCGGCCGACTCCACGACGACGACGGCCGCCGCCTCTAACCCGAAGGGCGACGCCACGACGACGACCGAGGCCACGGACTCGACGACCGAGCCCACCCAGACCACCGAAGCCACCGGCTCCGGGGACCTGGAATCGCTGCTTCCCACCGCGGCCGACCTGCCCGCCGGCTACGAGCAGACGCCCAACTCTCCCAACGACGACGGCGACGAGGACGTGGACAAGGAGATCGAGAAGGCTTGCCCCGACGCGGCGATGCTCGACAAGGTGCTCGACAACGACGACCACGAGGACGAGGCCGTCAAGCGCAGCTTCGCAGCGGATGGCGGAAAGGGCATCGAGGTAGAGCTTCGGCCCGCCAACGACGATGACGTCGACGTGGACGAGGTCGTTTCGGCCCTGAACAAGTGCGACACCATCAACACCACGTTCGGTCAGACACCGGCGACGATGGACATCTCCGCCGAAGCCCTGGACGTCGGCGAGGAAGGCATCCGCATGGACATCGCGGTGGCCTTCGAGGACGAGGGAACCGAGTACCACATGGACATGACCGGGTTCATGTTCCGTCGTGACGGCGTCGCGGCCCAGGTGAGTGTGACGTCAGGCTTCGACCCGAGCACCGGCGCGAAGGTCGCGTCCGATGCCGACGCAGCGGAGGACCTTGCTCGCAGCATCGACCAAGCAATCCAGGATCGCTGACCCTCGGTCACGGAGGTTTCGACTTCGCTCCGCTCCGCTCAACCATCGAGACACCTCGGTCGTTGAGCGGAGTGAGC
>JAGQSN010000291.1 GCA_020439555.1 Acidimicrobiales bacterium
GCTCGAGGTCGCCGCCGCCGTCGATGTCGATCATGTAGAGGCCGTCCTCGGCGTTCGCGTCGGCGTCCTTGAGATCCTTGCAGCTGGCGGCGTAGCTGCACAGGTTGTCGAGACAGTTGCCGCTGAGGCAGTCGGCGGCGTCGCTGCAGGCCAGGCCGAAGTCGCAGCCGCCACAGCCACCGCCGCAGTCGACGTCGGTCTCGGCCCCGCTGAGGATGCCGTCGTCGCAGGCCGGGGCCGCGCACAGGGTCGTGCAGGCGTCGGTCTCGTCGGCGTTGCCGTCGTCGCAGGCCTCGACGTCGGTCTGGACCAGGCCGTCACCGCAGACGGCGGTCTGGCAGGCGCTGGTGCAGGCGGCGTCGTCGGCGTTGAGATCGCCGTCGTCGCACTGCTCACCGTCGTCGATCACTCCGTTGCCGCACAGCTCGCCCGTGGTGGTGTCGGTGGTGTCCGTCGTGTCGTCGACAGTGGTCGTGGTGTCGGTGGTGTCCGTCGTGTCGTCGACGGTGGTGGTGTCGGTGGTGTCCGTGGTGGTGGTGTCGGTGGTACCGGTCTCGGAGGTACTGTCGGTGGTGTCCGCGGTGTCGGTGTCGCTGGTGCCGATCTCGTCGTTGCTACCGCCGCCGTCGTCGCTACAGGCGACGCTCAGGGTCAAGCAGGAGAGCAGGCCAAGGGATAGAGGCAGGTGCTTGCGTTGCATGGCCGGGAGCCTAGCGTGCGACCTCGCAGAACGATGGTCCGAAGCCGCGCATCAGCGGGGGCAAAAGCTGCGGCGGCCGTGAGCGAAGGGCCCGGACTCGCGACCGGCTTCGAGCACCACCTCTCGAACTCACCGCTGCCAGCTCTCGACGCCACCTCGAGGTGACCCGGCCCCGGGAGGGGCCCCTGTGGCTCGGGGCCAAACGGAGGGTGTCGGGCCCCGTCGCCGGTGTGGCGGGCGGGCGGAAAGCTGGTTGACAGCCGACCGGATCCGACGATATCCGGGTTTGACGCCCTCGGTTGGGGCAGCGGTGGCAATCATGACGGACCTCGAACAGCAACCTGCACGTGTCAGCTTCATCCCCGATGCCGAGGCCGCCGATTGGCAAGTGTCGGGTCTGCTGCTGTCCGAGCGTCTCAACCAGCCCTATCAGCTGCGCCTCGAGCTGCGGACCAACGACCTCATGGCCGAGCCGGCTCAGCTGCTCGGAGTCTCGTGCACGGTGGTCATCGAGCGTGGACCGCTGCATCACGAGATCTGCGGCATCATCGAGTCGATCGAGGACGGCATCAACGACCACGACGACATGCTGGCGATGCTGACGATCGTCCCGGCGCTGCGAGCCCTGGGTCAGCGCCGGACCAGCCGCATCTTCCAGGAGATGACGGTGCCGGAGATCCTCGAAGAGGTGCTCAACGAGGGCCTGGGTCCCTACCAGCGCAGCATCGACACCGGCTTCCTCACCGGCGACTACCCCACCGAGGAGTACACGGTCCAGTATCAGGAGACCGACCTCGACTTCTGCCATCGCCTCATGGAGGAGTACGGCATCATCTATCGCTTCAAGCACGAGGACGGGGTCGAGACCATGATGCTGATCGACAGCGACAGCGCCTGGTTCGACGTCACCTCCTACGGCAACGACGACGGCATGATCGCCATGGTCCAGCGCGACGGCAGCCCCGGCATGCGCGAGGACATCCGCGAGTTCTTCCGCGAGTCGAAGCGGCGGCAGACGGTCGCCCGGACCATGGTCTTCGACTGGCTGGCCCCCGACTCGCTGCAGGAGGCCGAGAACAGCGAGGCCACCGACGTCGGCATCCCCAACGGCGCCGGCATCGATCCCGAGCGCGAGGACTACGAGCACGAGGAGCCCAGCACCCTCTACGGCTACCGCACGGCCGGCCTCGACTTCGCCGCCGTCGAGCGTCAGGTCGAGCTCCGGCGCAAGGTCCAGCAGCGCGACGCGGTCCGCTGCTTCGGCACCAGCACGGTCACGGCCCTGACCCCGGGCATGAAGTTCGAGATCTTCGACCACCCCCAGCCCGACGTGAACGGCCAGTACCTGGTGGTCTCGGTCGAGCACGGCGCCGGCCACTACGCCAACCCCGACGTCCCCGGCGACGAGTACACCAACCGCTTCGAGTGCATCCCCATCGACGTCGAGTGGCGACCGGAGCGAAAGACCAAGCGGCCGCGGATCGCCGGCATGCAGACGGCGACGGTGGTCGGCCCCGCCGGCGAGGAGATCTATACGGACGAGCACGGCCGCATCAAGGTCC
>JAGQSN010000292.1 GCA_020439555.1 Acidimicrobiales bacterium
AGGTCCGGGCCAGCACCTCCGGGAAAAGGCTCGATCCCCCCATGCCCATCACCACCACGTCGGTGAAGCCGTCCGCGACGGCCCGCTCGCGGAGGGCGTCGAGGCGCTCCGCGGCAGCGAGCATGTCCGTCGTAACCTCCAGCCACCCCAGCCGGTCGGCGATCTCGGTCGGGTCCTCCGACCAGAGCGTGTGGTCGCGGTCCCAGATCCGGTTCACGGCGTCGCGTGACACCAGGTCGGCAACGGTCGAGTCGACTTTCGGGGCCAACGATCCGAGTCGTTCCCGGCGAATGGGGTCTGCCATGTGGATCTCCTGTCTTTCTCGGGACCCTTCCTACCGCGCAGACGAACCGTTCAGGCACGCGCTCACACCGGCGGCCCGAATCGAGCGTCGGATCAGTCGATCGGTGCGCCGTCCCCGGCGCGGGATGATCCGACGAAGCCGTCGCGCGCGAGGACGTCGATCTCGTCCGCCGGGACCGCTGGGCTGAAGAGGAATCCCTGGGCGGCGCTGCAACCGAGGTTCGCGAGAACCTCACGTTGCGCCTCGGTCTCCACGCCTTCGGCGATCGTGTCGAACTTGAGGTTCTGGGCCAGGACCAGTGCAGCGGACACGATCGCCATGTCGTGCGAGGACGGGTCGTTGATGCCCGCCACGAACGAGGCGTCGATCTTGAGGATGTCGGCGGTGGAGAACCTCCGCAAGTAGTCGAGCGTCGCGAAACCGGTCCCGAAGTCGTCGATCGCGAGGCGCACCCCGAGGCCGCTGAACCGGCCAAGTTGGCTGACCAGCTCGGCGTCGGAGATCAGGTCCGTCTCCGTCACCTCGAGGCAGAAGCGGTAGGGCGAGACACCGTGGCGCTCCAGAGCATCCGTGACGAAGTCGACCAGATCCGCGTCCGTCAACTGTCGGGCCGAGAGGTTCGCGGCCACGTCGAGATGAGGCCAACGAGCGGCATCCGCTATCGCCCGCTCGATCACCCAGCGTCCGAGAGGAAGGATGAGGCCGGTGTCGGTGGCGATCGGCACGAAGGCGTTCGGCTCCACCAGGCCGAAGCCCGGTCGACGCCACCGCAGCAACGCCTCGACGCCGATCAGCGCATCGTCGGACAACCGGACCACGGGCTGGTAATGCAGCTCCATCTGGCCGCCGGCCAACGCGTCACGCAGCGCAGTCTCGACCTCCATTCGTTCGACGGCTCTGGCGCGCAGGTCCTCCTCGAACAGGGTGACCCTGTTGCGACCCAACTCCTTCGCCTTGTACATGGCCAGGTCTGCGTCCTGGATGACCGTCGCCGGGTCCGCCGGCCCGACCACGTGGACCACGCCGATGCTCGCCGTCACGACGACGCGACCGCCTGGCAGGTCGATCGGTCTCTGCATCGCGTTGACGATCCGGTTGGCGATGGTGGCGACGTCCTCGACGGTTTCGAGGTCCGGGCATGCGACGACGAACTCGTCACCACCGACTCGCGCCACGAGGTCGACCCCGCGCACCGTGCGACGGAACCTCGACGCGACCTCCTGGAGGAGTTGGTCCCCGGCGTCGTGGCCGAGGCTGTCGTTGATGAGCTTGAAACGATCGAGGTCCACGAACAGCAGGCCGCCCTGGCTCGTCTCGTCGAACATCTCACGGATCCTCTCCAGGAGGAACCTTCTGTTCGGGAGGCCGGTCAGCTCGTCATGCAGGGCCCCGCGCGCCAGACGGGAGTTCAACGAGTGCCTCTCGACGGCGATCGAGGAGAGGTCCGCGATGAGGCCGAGGATGTCTCGCGCCTCGGGCGGCAGGTCCCCGACGTGGTCGCAGAGGATCGTTATTCGGCCGGTCACCGAGTTCGTCGAGGAGACGAGATCCTGGTACCAGACCGACCGGAACCGCCCGGCCGACGCCGAGCGCACGAGCACGTCGATGCTCTCCTCCCGGCGGAGCCCCTGCGACTCGTCCTTCCCGCGGCTGCTGGCCGGACGGGTGACACCGATGCGGGCGAGGTGATCGAGGAGGTCCTCGGCGACGCCGTCGGCCAGGGAGGCGAAATCCAGGTCGGGGTCGAAGTAGCCGATCACCAACTTGCAGGGTGAGAGGTGGTTGTCGGCGAACTGCTCGATCGCACGAAGCGAGTCACGGATCGGCATGCCCCGCGCGATGCGGTCCAGGAGAAGGGTCTGCTCGGTCAGCAGTCCGGCAACCGAGTCCTCCTCCGTCAGGTCCCGACAGGTGAGCACGACGGAGCGGTCCGACGCCGGGCTGTCGAGGGTCCGCCGCACCCGAAGCTCGCGCCAGGACCCGTCCGCGTGCCTGAACCTGAGCACCGGTCGGCGGCCCGCGGCCGTGCCGAGTACGCGGTCGATCGAGACGCCCGGCCCCGGGATCGCCTGGAGGTCGTCGGGGTGGACGATCTCCGGGATCGCAGTTCCGACGAGGTCCTCGGGAACGAAACCGAGGATCGTTCGCACGGAGGGACCGACGTAGGCGATCCTGCCGACGTGGTCACCGGCGATGATGAGGTCGGTAGCTCCCTGGAGGAGCGACGTCGCCCAGGCTTCGCTCACCCGGCGGGCCTCCTCGTCCGACTTGAGTTCGGGCACCTCGCGACCGACCACGACGATCGCCTGGACCGCCGGGTCGTCGAGGGCGTTGGAGACGGTGAAGCGGACCGGCCGGGATCGACCTCCGATCCTCACGTCGACGTCGAGTATCCGGTGGAACGGACCCGGAGTGGCCAGGACCTCCGAGAACACCTCGGCGTGGAGCGGGTGGTTCGCCCGGATGTCGAGCAGGTCGAAGATCGACCTGCCCAAGAGGTCGACGTCCCTCGCGCCGAAGGTCGCTGGGAGGGCATCGACGCTGACGATCACACCGTCGGAACCGACGGACAGCACCATGTCCGGGAGTACGTCGAGAATCGCGCCGGGGATACGGCGCCTCCCGATTCCTTCGCCGGTGGAAGTCACCGGACCGGCTCCTCCGCCAAGGCTGCGACGACCTCTGCCGCTCGAGCCACGACCGCGTCGATGACCTCGTCGTCGTGTGCGAGGCCGGGGAACATGACCTCGAAAGGCCCCGGTGCGAGGGCGACTCCCCGGTCGAGCAAACCGTGGAAAATCCGGCCGTAGAGGTCGACGTCGGTCTTTCTCGCGCCGTCGAAGTCGTGTGCGGGTCCGGCCGCCAGGTGCAGGCCGACGAGCGGCCCCACGCGGGTCACCTGCGCCGCGCGCCCCGCATCGTCCATCGCGGCCTGAAGACCGGCGGCGAGCCGAGCTGCCGAGTTGTCGAGGGCGACGTAGGCCTCTTCGACCAGCAGATCCAGCGCTGCGAGGCCGGCCGCCGTCGCCAACGGGTTACCGGAAAGTGTCCCTGCCTGGTAGACGCCACCGAGCGGAGCGAGGAGGTCCATCACATCGGCTCGCCCACCGAAGGCGCCGACGTTGAGACCGCCGCCGATGACCTTGCCGAAGCACGTCAGGTCGGGGCGGATCCCGAAGAGACCCTGGGCTCCACCTCGGTGGACCCGGAACCCCGTGATCACCTCGTCGAACACCAGGAGCGCACCGACCTCGTCGCAGGCGGCGCGGAGTCCGGCCAGGAAACCGTTCTCCGGTGCAACCAGGCCCATGTTCGCCGCCACCGGCTCGACGATCACGCACGCCACCGAATCGTCGAGGTCGGGTACCCGGTTGTAGGGGACCACGAGGGTGTCGGACACAGCGGCGACCGGAACGCCGTCTGAACCGGGCACGCCGGCTGCACCTTCGACGTGGGCGACACCCGAGCCGGCTTCGGCGAGCAGGGCGTCGCTGTGGCCGTGGTAGTTGCCGGCGAACTTGACGA
>JAGQSN010000293.1 GCA_020439555.1 Acidimicrobiales bacterium
ACCTGATGCTGCCCGGCATGAACGGATACCGGGTGTGCAAGGCGATCCGCGACGCCGAGGTGTGGACCCCGATCCTCATGCTCACCGCCAAGTCGGGCGAGTTCGACGAAGTCGAAGGTCTGGACACTGGTGCGGACGACTATCTCGTCAAACCGGTATCCAGTGCCGTCCTCATCGCTCGAGTGCGCGCATTGCTGCGGCGGCCACGGCGGCGGGTCGATTGGCCGACCATCGCCGGAATCCGGCTCGATCCGTTGCATCGCCGGTGCCTGGTCGAGGGCAGCTACGTCGCCCTGACATCCAGGGAAACAGAGGTGCTCGGGTACCTGCTCGATCACCCCGACGAGACCATTCCGCGAGGGCAACTGCTAGAGGCGGTCTGGGGGCCAGATTTCGTCGGTGACCCAAACATCGTCGAGGTGTACATCTCGCACCTCCGCCGCAAGCTCGACGAGCCGTTCGGGCGGACCGCGCTCGAAACCGTTCGAGGCGAGGGTTACCGGCTTCGCAGCCTGGTGGATCAACCGTGAGGCGGCGCAGATGGTCCTTGCGGCTCCGGATCACGGCAGGTGCGCTGGTCGTGGTCATCGCCGGCCTGACCGTCGCGGGCCTCCTGGTGACGCGGGTGGTCACCGATGCGATGACCGAACAGATCGACCATGCGTTGGTGGCAGACGCCGACTACGCGCAACGCTCCACCACCTCCGGCCGGGTGATCCCGCCGGCGCAAGGGCCGAACGGGCTCTACGTGCAACTCGTCGATCTCTCGACCGTCCAGGCGGTGGGTTTCGGCTCGAAGACGAAGGACCGCCCGCCGCTGATGCGTGTCGATCAGCGGGTCGGCACGATCGCCACGGTGGACGACCCGGTACTCGGTCCGGTTCGCTCGATCGTCGTCGCCGGTCCTACGGGTTCGAAGACCGTGCTCGTGTTGGCCCGATCGTCCGGTGACGTCCGGGCCGTCGCCACACGTCTCAAGAGTCTGGTCGTGGTCCTGATCCTGGTCGGCAGTGCCCTGCTCGGGCTGGTGATCTGGTGGGTGGTTGGTCGATCGTTGCGGCCGGTCGAACAGATGCGTCGCCAGGTCGACGGTCTTCAGGATCGCGATCTGACCAACCGGATCGCACTGCCAGGAACTCGTGATGAGCTGGATCGGTTGGCTGTGACCTTGAACGAACTACTCGGACGTCTGCAGGCCGCGATCGACCGGGAACGTCGATTCGTCGCCGACGCGAGCCACGACCTGCGTACCCCGGTCGCGGCGATGAAGGTGCTGTTGGAGACCGGCGACGATGAACCGGGTGATGCGTCGTTCATACGGGCCGAGACGTTGGCTCGCGTCGAGGAGCTCCAGGAGTTGATCGACCGTCTCCTTGAGCTCTCAGCGAGCGACCGTGCTGCGGAAACGGCGCGCGATCCGGTCGATCTCGATGACATCGTGCTCGCCCAGGCCGCTCGGCTGGCCCGCAGCGACCGCTTGCACGTCGACACCTCCGCCGTGTCGGGCGGACAGGTTGCCGGCAACCTCACCGACCTCGGCAGGGTCGTAGCGAACCTCGCTGCGAACGCTGCCCGCTACGCGGCCACGACGGTGCGATTCGTCGTCCGCACCCGAGGCGAGATCGTCGAACTGGTCGTCGAGGACGACGGGCCGGGTATCCCGCTATCTGATCGGGAACGCATCTTCGAACGATTCGCGACGCTCGACGACGCGCGCAACAGACAGCATTCCGGCGCAGGACTCGGACTGTCGATCACCGCCGGGCTGGTAGCGCTCCATCGCGGCAGGATCACCGTTGACGATGTGCCCGGCGGAGGTGCTCGATTCACGGTCACGTTCCCGGCGTTCATGCCCTCGGACAGAGCGGAAATGCCGGTCGGATCGGGCTGAACTCTCCTTCAGACAACCCGACGCGCCGGGCATGGCTGTGTGCTCATGTCTGAGCCATGACGCACGATGATCACGCGGACCGACTCGACCTCGCACGGCGGGCACTGCTCGTCGGCGCGCCGACCACGGCGTTGGCCATAGCGCTGTTCGGCTGCTCGTCGAGCGACGCCGGTTCTTCTCCGTCGAAGTCCGCGTCGACATCGACTTCGACGACCGTGGCTAAAGGCTCGACCGCGGATTCGAGCGGGGCGCAATGGCCGTTCTACGGGCACGACCTCTCCCAGACCCGGACGAACGTCGCCGAGACCAAGATCACGAAAGCGAACGTCGCGAAGCTGTCCAAGACCTGGGGGATCGACGACGTGGTTGGGGTGACCGGCACACCGTCGATCGTCGACGGCACTGCCTACTTCGCCGACTGGCAAGGGAAGGTCTGGGCGGTGGAAGCGGCGACCGGAAAGCAGATCTGGACGGCCCAGATCGGTGGCATGCCGGTTGGTGCCCCGGCGGTGTCCGGTCAGCGGGTGTTCGCCTCCCAGGGAAACACGCTCTTCTGTCTCGATCGCAGGTCGGGCAAGGTCACCTGGAAGGTGACCACCAACGAGCACCCGCAAGCGCAGATCAACGCGTCCCCGGTCGTCGTCGATGACCTCGTACTCCAGGGCACGGCGAGCTTCGAGAACATGATGACCAAGGACACCTATTCGTTCCGTGGTTCGATCGGTGCGTGGGACGTGGCCAGCGGGAAACAGCGCTGGAACTTCTTCGCGACAGAAGCAGACAAGGCCGCGGGTCCGGGTGCGGGCATCTGGTCCACCCCGGCAGTGGACACCAAGCGCGGGTTGCTGTACGTCGGCACCGGGCAAGGACTCGCGCCGCCGACGCCGCCGCTGGCGGACTCGATGCTCGCGATCGACTACCAGACCGGAAAATTGAAGTGGTCACGTCAGTTCACCTACCCGGACGTGTTCTCCAACGGTCACCCCGGAGGCAAGGACGCAGACCTCGGGGCGTCACCGAACATGTGGACCTCCGATGGCCGCGACCTCGTCGGCGGCTGCGACAAGGGCGGCACCTTCCACACGATGGACCGCGACACCGGCGAAGAGGTCTGGAAGACACAGCTGGCCCCCGGTAGCCCCTTCGGCGGGGCGATCGGGTCGGCGGCGTTCGTCGACGGTTCGCTGATCGCCTCGTCGAACCTGGGAGATCCGGAGACGAACGCGCCGTCGAACTTCTCCAAGGTGTTCAACCTCGACCCGGCGACGGGCAAGATCCGGTGGGCCACCGACGAGCTCGACGGCAAGATCTTCGGGCCGGTCAGCGCCGTTCCCGGAGTCGCGTTCGTCGGAACCGACAAGGGCCACCTGCTCGCGCTCGACGTCGCTACGGGCAAGACCTTGTGGAAGGGCGAAGCCCCTGACAAGACCGCCTGTGGACCGTCGATCGTGGACGGTCGGGTGATCTGGGGCTACGGGTTCATCCTGTTCGGTGGGCCGGGTAAGGGCGGGGTGCTGGCGCTCGAGATAGGCGCGTGAAATGGCGGCGGGCGTGCGCCACGGGCGACGTCTTGCGGTCGGGATGCTGGTGGCGTCGGCCCTCGTGATCTCGGCGTGCTCGTCGAGCCGTTCGAGCTCGCCCTCGACCTCTTCTCCGACGACCGGGCCGCTTGTGTCCACCACGCCCCTCCGGCCGAAAGGTCCATCGGCGGGTTGCGAGGTGACGCCACCGGCACCGGCGAGTACCACCGATTCGACGATCTCGGTCGGAGGCAGGCAGCGCAACTACCTGCTCACCGTGCCCGCTGGCTATGACGGCACCGAGCCGTTGCCGCTGATCTTCGCTCTGCACTCGTTGACCGTCGACTACCACGTCATCCCGACGTCTTCGGGATTGACCACTGCAGCGAAGAACCGAACGTTCATCAGCGTGTACCCCTCGGGCCTGTTGGGCGAGGGGAACAAGCCCTACTGGAACGCGGCACCCGTGAAGGACAACTACGACGTCACGTTCATCACCGCACTGCTCGATCATCTCGAATCGATGTTGTGCATCGACACGTCGAAGGTCTTCTCGCTCGGCATGTCGAACGGGGCCCAGCTCTCCTCGCTGCTCGCATGCAGGCTCGACGGGCGCATCGCCGCGATCGGCGCGATCTCCGGTGTGGAGTACGACGAGCCGTGTACCGCACCTCCGACCGCGGTGATCGCCTTCCACGGCACCAAGGATCCGTTCGTGCCCTACGACGGCGGAGGTCTGAACTCGGTGACGATCGCGGACCTCAACTACTACGACGGCCGGATCCCGGCCGGAACGCCGACCCCTCCAGGGGTCGAGGCATCAATGGCGCGGTGGGCCAGTCACAACCGCTGCAAGGCGAAGCCGGTGACCAAGAAAATCTCGGCGACCGTGGAGGAGCGCATCTGGCAGGGCTGCGCGGCACCGACCGAGCTGTATGTGATCGCCGGGGGAGGTCACACGTGGCCGGGCATCTGCTATCCGGGGATGGAGGAGACCTTCGGGATGTGCACGAACGACATCGAAGCGACGCCTTTGATGATGGACCTCATGTTGGGTGCGAACCAATGAGGGCGTCCGGAAAGCGGCAGGTCCACGCGCTGTTCGCCGTGGTTCTCGCTCTCGCGGGCATGGCCGGTTGCGCATCTGACGGGTCGAACGAATCGTCACCCGCTCCCTCGTCGACCGAGGCCACCACGACCACCACCACGATTCCAGGGATGCGCCCGTCGTCGGGTTGTGGCGAACCAGGTGACGCTGCTGGTCCGACCACGACGACGGTCGTGCCGCTGGCGACCACGATCGCCGGGGAGCAGCGCAGCGCCGTGATCTCCGCCGAGGGTGTCTCGTCGGAACGTCCCTCGCCGGTGGTCGTGCTCCTGCACGGCATGGGACAGAACGCGCAGGTGATCGACACCAACTCGGACTTCCCCGCCCAGGCGGAGAAGTCCGGGGTCATCGTCATCACCCCGAACGCGGTCGGTTCGCCCACGATGTGGCGGCCGTCGGGCGATGGCCCCGACGCCGATTACATCTCCTGGCTGATCGACGAGGTGTCGGGCGCCTACTGCGTCGACGAATCCCGTGTGTACCTCGCCGGGTTCTCGGTAGGCGCGGCAATGGCCACGGCATACGCGTGCGCACATCAGGACCGGATCGCCGCGGTAGCGACCGTGGCTGTGCAGTTCCCCGGCTCGTGCGAGCAACCTATGCCGATCATCGGTTTCCACGGTTCGGCGGATCCGATCGTGCCGTTCGCGGCCGGTGCGGAGGGTGCCGTCGGCGGGGGAGCAGGGACACTGGCGAACATGGCGACGTGGGCACAGGTCGCCGGATGTGACGCGGAACCGGTCGAGTCGGAAGCGGCCGCGAAGGTCACCGAGTTCGACTGGCCGAACTGTGACAACGGGGCCGAGGTCAGGCTCTAC
This sequence comes from Acidimicrobiales bacterium, assembly GCA_020439555.1. GTDB lineage: Bacteria > Actinomycetota > Acidimicrobiia > Acidimicrobiales > Iamiaceae > Aquihabitans. Next base: position 5,338 of record JAGQSN010000293.1, read on the forward strand.
CGCGTCGACGGCGGCGTACACGCTTGGCCGGGCACCCCGGGAGGTGGTGATGCCGTGCCTCCGGAGCAGTCGGTGGACGCCACGGCGCTCAGCCTCTCGTTCTTCGCCCGCCACCACTCCTGAGTCGCGACGAACTCGGACAGTCATCCTCCTCGGCCAGCCGGAGACATGGCCTTCTTCAGCCGCGGACGGTGAGCGGTTCTCCGACCTCTGCCTTCTCGATGGCTGCCTCCGTGAAGGCGACGTCACGCCATGCCTTGCGGGAGAAGCGCTCGGTCACGGCGGCGTACAGGTCCGACTTCCGGTCGGCCACGTTTCCGTAGGTCAGGAACGCCTTGGCCTTCGGGCCGCCCTTCGCGAAGTCGACGGCGAACAGGAACGACGTCCCGTTGTTGATCGGATAGCCGGTCTCACCGTCGATTCTCGAAAGCGACGAGCCGGCCACGAGAAGGTCGCGCTTCATGTCGAGCAGAGCCGGGTCCTGACTGGTCGTGTTGAGCCCGAAGCCGACCACGTTGGTGGTCCCATCGATCCCCGAACCCCCGTGGATAGGGATCCGTTGACCGTCCCGAAGGGCGAACTGGATGTCGCCGAGCGCGACGTCCGGCTCGTAGCCGGCAGCGTCCAGCGCCTGGACTGCTCGTGCCAGGTACATGAGCACCGGGTCGTCCTCGCCGGCGGGTGCGGGGGCGAGACCGCTCGGGGTGTCGACCGGACGAGCCGCGTCGAACGGCTCCGCCCACGACACACCCGCCTGCTCCTCACCGGAGTTCTTGTGTTGCTGCATGAACTCGCGCCACAGCGCAGCACCGACGCTGTCGAGGTCGTAGATGCCGTCCCACTTCGACAGCACGTCGCAAGCCTTCGCGATGTCGACCTCCGCCGCGGGGAGACCCGCGGCGTCGCCGTCGGCAGCCAGTTCGGCGACCTTGACGGGACCCGATGCTGCCTCGCAGCGTTCCACGACCGCGGCACGCAGCACCCTCGCCATGTATCCCTCGTTGAGCAGCGACGCGTCGGCGATCTCGTCGAGCGTGAACTTGCCGTCGGCTCCGGCCGGACCCTCGGGAGACGTGTCTCTGAGGACCGTCGCGTTCTCACGGGTACGCGGCGATCGCTCCGTCCTCTGCCGACCGTGAAGAGGCGAGTAGTCGCCGTCGAGAAGATGATCTGCGTTGGCGAGCCAGAACGAGTCGTTGGCGTTGAACACGTAGTCGTCGCGCATCAGCTTCGGCTGCTTCGAGTACGGGACCAGGCCGGGGTCACGGGCGCCGGGCGCGTCGACCCATTCGAACTTCGGGTCCGATCCGTCGAGCAGTACCGCTCCGTTGTCGGCCGCGATCTTCGCGATCGGGTCGGTCTGGAGGGATGCCTCGTAGGCGGTGATCGCCTCGGAGGACAGGTTCGGGGTGGCGGACGTGTCGGCGTACCAGGCACGGCCGTCGGAGGAGGCGGCGATCGTGTTGAACAGTGGGACCCCGTTGACCTTCTCGTTGATCTCGACCAGATCGTCAAGGGTCTTGGCCTTGAGCACCTGGAGGTACTGGTCGAGGAACTCGTCGTTGTCGATGTTGGCGTCGCGGTAGGTGATGGTCGCCTGGTCGGTCCACCCGAACCCGGGGAAGTCGATCACCGGCCCGTAATGGCTTCGCCACGTCGTGCGCTTCACCTTCGAGATCTTCCCGTCGGACCCCTTCACCTCGATCGTGTGGGTGGTGGGTGTCAGCTTCCGCGTCTCGTTGCCGTAGCGGTACTCGGTGGGAGACCCGGGAACCAGGCTCAGCTTGTAGGCGGTGAACCGGTTCCCGGCCGACACGGTGTGGCTCCAACCGAAGTCTTTCGTGAACCCGATGCCGATGCCCGGCAGGCCGGACAACTGCACTCCGTAGATGTCGACCTGGCCGGGGACGATCAGGTGCGACTCCCAGAAGCGCAACTCGCCTTCCCACGGGAAGTGCGGGTTCCCGACGAGCAGGCCGCTGCCGTCGGCCGAGCGCTCCTTGCCGACCGCCCACGCGTTGGAGGCGATCGGGGAGTCATGGATGGCGGCGAGGGCTTCGAGGCCCTGCCCGTTCCCTCCGGTCGGCGCTGAAGCGTCACCGGTGGTGGGGGTGGCGGCTGCGGTCGTCGACGGCGTCTCGTCCGCTGTGCCGTTGCCGGTCGGTTCGGTCGTTTCGTCGGCCGTGCCCGGCGGTTGGGCCGAGGGGATGAAGCGGGCGACCTGTGCCCCGCTCGCGAGCAGAGCGGCAGAACGGGCGTATGCGTAGATCTCCATCGGTTCCACGGGGCGCATCCAGTCGGCCCCCTTGCACCAACCGGCCAGCCCGTCGACGCCGGCCTCCTTCAGGTGGGCGTTCCAGCCGTCCGCGAACGCGGTGATCAGGGCCGCGCTGTCGGCGGGGAACTTCTTCCAGTCCTTCGCGGCGCGGTCGAAGATCCCGATCGCCCGCCAGCCGATGTCGGAGTCGAGGTTGGCGTCGTCCTTGCCGGCGCCGAACCAGCGGGAGCGCTCACCGCGGATCTTGAGCACCTGGTCCACGAGGTCGCACGGACGGTCCTGGCCGCTGGCGTATCCCTGCCCGAAGGCGGCGTCCGCCAGGGTCTTGCCGGTGATGTGGGGGACGCCGTCGGTGGTGCGGACGATGGTCGCCTCGTAGCGGTCACCCGAACCCACGACCTGGCCGGCGTCCTCGCCCTTGCGACCGGCGTCGTCGCTGCCGTCGTCGCTGCACGATGCCAAGCCGGCGACGAGTGCTATCGCCAGGAAGGCCGATCCGACTCGACGACCGCGCCGCCGTGCACCGAGATGCGTTGCCATGTTCCGACTCCCCTGATGTGGTCCTGGTCGCGACCATATGCGCGTCCTGCCGGAGACCCGGAAGGTGGCGGAGCCGGGTCAGAGGTCTGCGGCTCGTTCGAGGGTCGGCTTCAGGACACCGATGACGTGCGGGATGCTCAGCGGCGTCGGCACCCGGAGTCCGGTCGCCGTGGTGTTGTCGTACGGCAGGTAGGTGCCTGCCTTCACCGCGGGGAGCCGTGCGAACAGCGGCGAGCGCTCCAGGTCCTCTCGGGCCCCTTGATTGCTGGCGAGGATGAGGATGTCGGCGTCGAGCAGGTCGAGCTGTTCGAGACCTATGTCGACGGCTCCAACGCCTCCTGCCCCGTCGAGCTTCGTCAAGCGTTCCGGCAGGGCGAGGCCGAGGTCGGCGAGGAACTTGGCCGCCGTGTCGGTCGGCTTGTTCACGACGCGAACCTTCGAGGATGTCGACGCCACCGCCACGGCGACGGTCCTGCCTTTGATGCCTGACAGCGACGCCCTCGTCCGACTGACGAGATCCTCGGTGTCGGAGATCACCGCCTCCGCTTCGTTGCTGCGGCCCAGCGCCTTGCCGATGGTCCGGGTGAGGTCCTGCCAGCTGGCGGTCACGGCACCCTGGGGGGGCGCCAGGATCGGCACCCCTGCGTCCTTGTAACGCTGGTAGAGGGAAGCGTCAGCCGAGATGGTGGTCGCCAGGATCAGGTCCGGCTTCAGGGCGACGATCTGTTCGATCGAGGCCGTCCCGATCTCGAAGGGGAGGATCACGGCGTCGTCGAGTTCGGGATCTGAGGTCCACGGGTAGCGGCGATCGTCGCTGTGAGGGTTCTCGATGATCGCCACGGGAGTGACGCCGAGTGCCAAGGCGATGTCCTGGTCGGCGAGTCCGAGGGCCACGACGCGTTCCGGTCGTCGGGTGACGGTCGTCGAACCGAGCATGTGCTCGATGGTCACCGGGAACGCGCTGTCGTCAGACGGGGTTTCCTTCGCGTTGCCCGACGACGAGGACCCGCCCGAACACGCGACCGCGATGAATAAGAGGATCGCCGTGCTGAACGCGACCGCCGTCCGCTTCGCGGTCACGAGCCGGTTCTCCTGAACTCCAGGACGTGCAGGGCGTCTCCCGCTGGGGTCGTCTCGACATGCTCCAGACCGGCGTCGGCGAGAACCTCGACGAGCTCGGTCTCGGTGCGTTCGGTGGCGGCGAAGAGGTTCCGCATCAGGAGCGTCATGTCGGCGTGGGAACGCCCGTCCTGTCCACGGAGACGTTCGACGACGATGACCCGGCCCTCGCGACCTGCGGCATCCCCGGCCCTGGCTGCGATGGACCGTGCCTGGTCGTCCGGCCAGTCGTGCAGCACCTGTGCCAGCACGATCGCGTCGCCGCTCGGGAGCTCCTCGAAGAAGTCGCCTTCGACGGCTCGTGCGCGGTCCGCGATTCCCTTCTCGCCGAACCACCAGGTCGCATTGGCGACCGGTGCTGCCAGATCCACCAGCGTGCCCTTCGTCTCCGGGGCTGACCCGAGGATCTCTGCCAGCAGGATGCCCATACCGCCACCGACGTCCACGATGTGGCCGTATCGGTTCCAGGGGTGGGCTTGGACGACGGAGGGCACCCACATCGCTGCCCACGTGGCGAGGTACCCGTCGAAGCTCCGAGCGAGATCGACGTCGGCACGTAGGTGGTCCCAGAACCCGACTCCGTGCACCACCGGATAGCCCGGTTCGCCAGTGGTTGCGGCGTGCAGGAGGCCGCTCCAGGCGGCGTGCATGTGGGCCTCGGCACCCGAGAGGTCGAAGCGTCGCCGAGTCCCGTGCGGGTGGCTGTCGAGCAGGAGCCGGCCCAGTCCACCCAAGCCGATCCGTCCATCGTGGGTGACGGTGAACACGTCCTTGGTCGCCAGGTGGTGGACGATCGCCTCGATCGTGACGAGGTCACCGCCGGCCGCCTCGGCCAGCGTTTCGGCAGAGGTGGCACCCCCTTCGACGAGGTCCGGTAGGCGGAGGGTCGCGGCGACGCGGAGGGCGTTGGGTGTCAGGAGGTCCCCCAGTTCCTCGAGGCGGTGCTGTTCGAGGTGTTCTTGCTCGGTGGTCATCCCGGAACGCCAGTAGCTGGCGACCCGGCATCGGTCCGGAGGCAAGCCCCGTTCCTCCTTCAGGTGCCGCCGGGCTGCGGAGATCATCGAGAACTCGCCGGCCGCGAACGCGAACGTGTCCTCGTCGAACGGAGGAAGTGATCGCAGCGCCTCGACGCATGACCCTCCGGTGGCCCGGTGGGTCCACCGGAGGTCGAGGACTCCGGAAGGTCGTGCCAGGGCAATCTCGTCCTGGGCGCCGTCCACCTCGACCAGGACGGTTACCGAGGTGGACGGCGGGGCCTCCTCGATCCAGCGGGCGATGGCGGGAAGAGCCGTCTCGTCGCCGATCAGCAAAAGGTGGGCGACCTGTTCGACGATGAGGGAGGTCCGTGGCCCGGCCACGGTGAGCCTCGATCCGGGTGTCGCGGCGCTCGCCCAGGCTGCACCCGGACCGTTGCCGTGGAGAACGAACTCGAGATCGAGTTCCATGCGGTCCGGGTCGTGGCGCCGAACCGTGTAGTCGCGATGGGTCACCGAGTGGTCGTCGGGCCAGACGAGGTGACCGTCGGCCTGGACGGGCAACTTCACGAAACCGCCCGGATCGCCGTCGGGAGCCAGGAACACCTTGACGTGGTCGTCCGGGCCGTCGGAGCGGAACCCCGGATGGGTGATCCCGTCACGTTCGAACGGTCCCAGGTCCGTTCCGGCGAGGGTCACGCGGCGCAGCCTTGGCCCGACGTCGAAGACCGAAACCACATCGAGGGTTCGCAGTACCGCCGGGTGCGTGCGGATCTCCTTGCTCAACTTCGTGCCTTCCGGAGGACCGACCTGCGATGCGGTCCGCGAGGGCTCGCGGAGACGGCCGCTCCTGATGCAGGCAGGTGAACACCCTACGTTAGGTGATCTTCATAGGAAGTTGTCCCGTCGGTGGCCCGGAAGTTCGAAACCCGTCGGTTCAGTTGCCGGGGCCGCCTCCGGGGCCTCCGGGTCCGCCGCCGGAGGGCATGCCGCCCGACATCGTCGGTTCGGTCGTTGTGTCCACCGGCACGACGAGGCTGCCGGTGAAGCCGTTCGAGCGGTTCCCGGTGAGCGACAACATCTGTTGGTCGATCGTGTCTGTGCTGAAGACGCCGTCGTTCTCGATGGACACGTTGGCGAAGTTCTTGATCGACGCCGAGTAGATGTCCTCGTTGTTGTAGACCTCGTTGCACGCGTCCTCGGGGAACGCCGCCTGGGACGTCGCAATGCAGTTGTCGTGGTCGGTGATCGAGTCGACGTCCGGGTAGACCTCGAAGTGGAT
>JAGQSN010000294.1 GCA_020439555.1 Acidimicrobiales bacterium
CGCTCAAGGTGCGGTGTTCCCACGCCGCGACCTTTCGACTCGCTGCGCTCGCTCAAGGTGCGGCGAAATCGGTCGTTGAGCGGAGCGGAGCGGAGTCGAAACGACCTCCCCTGCACAGCATGAGGCTCGGCGGTAGGGTCCGCGCGATGAGCAAGGGGACTCGTGGGTTTCGTCGTTCGGTCGCGGTGCTGGTGGCGGCTGCCGGACTCGTCGCGGTCAGCGCCGGAGCCGGTTCCGCCGGCCCGGCCGACGACCGCTTCGACCAGATCACCGGTCCGCTCGGAGCGACGGTGGTCTATCCCGACGAGTTCGGGCTCGACCCGTCCGCCGTCGTCGTCGACCCGACACCATTGCTCGGGTCGGTGGACAGGGATCGGGCGATGGCCTTCGTCGAGTCCCTCGCCTTCCCGCGAACAGCGTCAGGCCCGGAGGAAGCGCGTCAACGCGCACGCGACATCGTCACGCAGGGCTACACCGACGCGGGCTACGAGACACAGTCCCAACCAGTCGTCTGGAACGGGTTGAGCTCGCCCAACCTTTACGCCGAGCTGCCCGGAACCGACTGTCCGTCGCGGACGATCGTCATCGGCGCCCATTACGACTCGGCTCATCCGACCGGCCCCGGCGCCGACGACAACGCGACCGGCGTGGCAGCGACCATGGAACTGGCACGAGCGCTGCGGAACCACCCGCTCCCGGTAACGGTGCGCTTCGCGTCGTGGTCGTTCGAGGAGGTCGGACTCGTCGGCGCTTTCCAGATGGCTCTTGTCATGAAGGCCGACGGAGACGACGTCGTGGGTGCGATCAGTCTGGAGATGCTCGGCTTCACCAAGGACGGCATCGACCCGCTCAGCGGCCTACCCAACGACTACATGGCGATGGTCGCCGATCCCACCTCGGCCTCCCTGGCCCGCACGTTCGCCGCAGCGGCCTACCGGTACACGCCGGAGCACCCGGCTTTCGGTGCGGTGATCGACCCGGCCGTGCTGGGTGACATCCTGCGATCCGACCACGCCGCCTTCCTCTCGCAGGGTTTCCCTGCGCTGATGGCGACGGACACCGCGAACTTCCGCAACCCCAACTACCACCAGCCGACGGACACCCCGGATTCGCTCGACCCGGACTTCCTGGCCGCTAACGCCCGCTCGATGCTCGCCGGTCTCGTCACGCTCGCCGCGTCCGATCAGGACCACGACGGACGTGCAGACCTCTGCGGGCCCGCCGAACCGACGACCACGACCACGTCGACGACCTCGGTCACGACGTCCAGCGAGGCCGACGCCACGACGTCAACCTCGCAACCAGGTACGACGACGGTGGGAGTGAAAGCTGCCGGTGCGGCCGCGCCGGTGAGCGGCACCGCCGTCTACACCGGCTGACGGCCAGCGAGTCGAAACGACCCCCGTCAGGACGTCAGAGGTTGGGGTACCACACTCTCGGACGACGGCCTGAACCCAGGGCCCAATCTGGTTGGTCCTGCCGCCCTGGCTATGGGGTTGGGCTGTCGCTACCGCAGGTGCCGTCCTCGCGAGACGACTGCACGAACTCGACCACTGAGCCGTCGGGGGCGCGCACCTTGCAGTCCGTCCCGAGCGTTTCCATGCCCCCAACCGTTTCCCCCACTTCGCATACCGTGCCGGTGCCGTCGGTCTGCAGGGCAACAGTTCGACCGTTCAACTCCCGGATCGGTAGGGCCGGATGGCAGAACGACTCCTCGGATCTGTCCATTCGTCGAACGACTAGAGCAGCGGCGATCGCCCCGCACAACAAGACCACCAGGACAGCGACCCTGAGGATCTTGGTCCGTTCCATCCATGACCATCGGGCGAACCACTACCGAACATGAGTGGGAGTGAGGATCAACCAGCCGCTCAGATCCCGAGTGCGCGGCCGACGATCTCCTTCATGATCTCGGTCGTGCCGCCGTAGATGGTGGTGATGCGGGCATCGACGTACGCCCGGGCGATCGAGTACTCGAGCATGTAGCCGTAGCCACCGTGGAGCTGGACGCAACGGTCCACCACCCGCTTCTGGAGTTCGGTGCACCACCACTTCGCCTCCGCGGCCTCTTCGGCGGTCAGCTCGCCGGCGTTCAGAGCCTCGACGCAGCGGTCCACGAAGACCCTCGCCATGTCGATCTCGGTGCGCATCTCGGCGAGCGCGAAGCGGCTGTTCTGGAACGAACCGATGGGCTGGCCGAAGGCCTTGCGGTCCTTCACGTAGTCGAGCGTCCAGCCGAACGCGGCTTCTGCTGCTGCCACACCTGCAGCCGCGATCGAGAGCCGTTCCTGGGGAAGGTTGTGGACCAGGTGCACGAATCCCTGGCCCTCCGTTCCGAGGAGGTTCGACCCCGGCACCTGCACGTCGGTGAAGAACAGTTCCGCCGTGTCCTGGCTGTGCAGGCCGA
>JAGQSN010000295.1 GCA_020439555.1 Acidimicrobiales bacterium
ACGAGATCCTCGAGTTCATCGCCACGAACATCACCGACAACATCCGCGAACTGGAAGGTGCTCTGAACAGGATCTCGGCGCTGGCCAACCTGATGAACGAGCCGCTCACGCTTCCCGAGGCCGAGAAGCACCTCCACGACATCCTCGGCGACCGTCAGCCGAGACCGATCACCCCGGCCCTCATCCTCCAGGCGACGTCGGACATGTTCGACTTCACCGTCGAGGAACTGAAGGGCAAGAGCCGGCGGCGTCCTCTGGTCACGGCTCGTCAGATCGCGATGTACGTCTTCCGTGAACTCACGGACCTGTCCTATCCGGCCATCGCCCGCGAGTTCGGCGGTCGTGACCACACGACCGTCATCCACGCCGTCGACAAGATCACCGCTCTCATGAAGGAGCGTCGCCAGATCTACGACCAGGTGAGCGAACTCGTCCAGCAGATCCGGAAAGGTTGACTCCGAGTGACCAAGCCGCACTGCTGCGTGGCGGAGGTCACTCCGGTTTTCCACCTTCGTCCACAAGGAGCTGGGGGAAACCCCTCCTTCACGCCCTCCAAGGTTGTGAAACCAGAGGGGACAGACCTGGGGAAACCTGTGTCCTCACAGTGGATCGAACTGGTGCCATCCACTGCCCATGCTCCTCACCGGTCGCGAGGTGTGGAACATTGTGGACGCGCATTGGATGGGAAACCATCGGGTTGACCTGCCCGAACCCGTGGTTCTCCACAATCCACAGGCCCTACTACCAATACTCAAGTGAATCAGCATCCTCTCCGGAGAAAGTGAGCACCCCGTGAAGTTCCGCTGCGAGCGAGACACACTCGTCGAAGCCCTGGGCGCCGCCGGTCGAGCCGTGGCCAACCGCGGAGGGGCCCTGCCGGTGTTGGCCGGAGTCCGTGGTCAACTGACCGGCGATCGACTGAAGCTGACGGGTTCCGATCTCGAGCTCACCATCGAGGTCGAGGTCGAGGTGGCGGGTGAACAGGACGGGACAGCGGTCCTGCCGTCGAAGATCGCCTCGGATCTGGTGCGCTCTCTGGGTGACCCGAGGGTCACCGTCGAAGTCGAGGGAGACGAGGCGACGATCTCCGCCGGCCGGTTCCAGTCGTCGTTGCGGCTGCTTCCCGCGGACGAGTTCCCCCGCCTCGGAATGCCGACCGACGACGCCGTGACGCTGAGCGCGAAGGACTTCGCGTCGGCGCTTCACCAGGTCGTGCCGGCAGCCAGCGCGGACGACGCTCGACCGATCCTCACAGGTGTCCTCATGTCGGCGGAGGAGTCGGGGCTGCGTCTGGTGGCCACCGATTCGTACAGGCTCGCTGTGAGGGACCTTCCGGGTACCACGGTCCTCAAGGAGGGCCAGAGCGTGCTGGTTCCGTCCCGTGCCCTGAAGGAACTCGAACGACTGCTCGGTGCGTCCGAGGAAGTCACACTCCGGCTCGGAGAACGCGAGGTGACCTTCGAGGTCGGGAACGTGCGGTTGACGACTCGGCTGATCGAGGGCGACTTCCCCAACTACCGCGGACTCATCCCGGCGAGTCACCCGAATCGGTTGACGGTCCCGCGCGAGGCGCTCGTGGAGGCCGTGCGACGCGTGAAGCTGATGGCGCGGGAGCCGAACACGCCGGTTCGTCTCGCGATGAGCCAGGACGGTCTCGAACTCGTGGCCATCACCCAGGACGTGGGCCAGGCTCACGAGCAGTTGGATGCGGGTTACACGGGTGAGGAACTCACCGTGGCCTTCAACCCCGAGTACCTGCTCAGCGGGGTGGACGTGACGACTGGCGACGAGATCACACTCGACACCGTCGACGCCCAGAAGCCTGCGGTGATCCGCGCCGCGGGGGCCGAGGAGTTCCTCTACCTGCTGATGCCGGTACGGGTCTCCTGAGCGATCGCGCTCGTCGGGAACTCGCGCCTCCGTGCACCTTCGCCGGCTCTGGCTGACCGACTTCCGTGGATACGAGGAAGCCGATGTCGTCTTCGACGAAGGCCTGACCGCGGTCCTCGGTCCCAACGGTCACGGGAAGTCGAATCTCCTCGAGGCGATCGGATACCTGGCGACGCTCGGTTCGTTCCGTGGGGCTCCCACCGATGCTCTGATCCGAGTCGGAGCGGAGCGCGCTGTGGTCCGTGCGGAAGGCGAGCGAGAGGGTCGCTCTCTTCTGCTCGAAGCCGAGTTGGTGCGGGGCGGTCGCAACCGCACGCAACTGAACCGTCAACCGCTGCGTCGCGCGCGGGACCTGCTCGGGGCACTCAGGGTCACGGTCTTCTCACCGGACGACCTCGTCCTGTTGAAGGGTTCCCCCGGTGACCGCCGTGCCTACCTCGATGACACACTTGTCTCCCTCCACCCTCGTTACGACCAGGCACGCAGCGACCTCGATCGGGTGCTCCGCCAACGAGGCGCCCTCCTGAAGCAGGCCGGAGGTCGGTTGACCCCGGAAGTGGAGCTGACCCTCGACGTGTTCGACGCGAAACTCACAGCGGCAGGCGAATACCTCGCCGGCGCTCGGCGGAAGCTGGTGGAGGAGATCGGACCCGAGTTGCAGGAGGCCTACAGGAGCCTGGCCGGCACGGACTCCGACGTGAGTGCACGTTACGAACCATCCTGGATGGCCGACGGTCTCGCTTCGGCGTTGGCGGCGAGTCGTCGTGACGACCTGCGCAGAGGGGTGTCGACCGTCGGTCCCCATCGTGACGAGCTCGACCTGGAACTCGACGGCATGCCTGCCCGGACCCATGCGTCGCAGGGTGAACAGAGATGCCTGGCACTCGCCCTGCGTCTCGCTTCGCACGCGGTTGTCACCAGGCGAACCGATACGCCTCCGGTGCTGCTGCTCGACGACGTCTTCTCCGAACTGGACTCCGGTCGAAGTGCCGCGCTGCTGGAGACCCTGCCGCAGGGTCAGACCGTGCTCAGCACCGCGACCGAACTACCCGAGGGGGCGGTGCCGGGACGGATCATCCGTGTCCAGGAGGGCAGGGCGGCCGTTGGTGGTTGACTGTCGGGATGCCTGTCCTTCCACTCCCGACGCCCGACGGCGGAGGGGGCCGCGGACCCGACAAGGTCGGCGGATTGCTGGACGCCGTGGTACAGGGCCTCGGCACGCCCGGAGTGGACGCCCTGGTTTCGATCCACGAGCGGTGGCCGGACCTCGTCGGTGAGGAGGTCGCGGCCGTGTCGAGGCCGCTGGGGATGACCGACGGGCGTCTCGAGGTCGCGGTCGACGGACCAGCCTGGGCCGATCACCTGCGTTGGGCCGAGGCCGAGGTGGTGGGTCGGATCGACCGACTCCTCCCCCCCGGGACGGTGACCGGGTTGAGGGTCCGCGTGAGCAGACGCGCACCGCGCTGAGCGAGTTCCTTCGGAACCCTGAAACCCTTGCCGCAGCAGGATCGGAGACCGCTTCGGACCCCGCCGAGATGGTCCGATCCGTCATACCGGCGTGGTAGCCTGGAGCAATCGTGAAGCGCCCCGTCGAGCCAGCTGCACCATCGGTGCGACCGGCTTCCGGGCAGTCGCTCGCCGCTGTCTCCTTCTTCCGTGAAAGGTCGCGCGTTGGCCGCTGACAAGTCCTCCTACTCAGCCAGTTCGATGACGATCCTCGAGGGTCTGGCGCACGTCCGCAAGAGACCTGGCATGTACATCGGAGGCACCGGGATCTCGGGTCTGCACCACCTCGTCTGGGAGGTCGTGGACAACTCGGTCGACGAGGCGATGGCCGGATTCTGCGACCGTATAGACGTCGTGATCCTCGAGGACGGGGCCTGCCGTGTGACCGACAACGGCCGTGGCATTCCGACCGACGTCCACCCCGAGTTCAAGCTCACCGGCGTCGAGATCGCTCTCACCAAACTCGGTGGCGGCGGCAAGTTCGGCGGGGACGGCTACAAGGTGTCCGGCGGTCTCCACGGTGTGGGCGTCTCGGTCGTGAACGCGATGTCGGAGAAAGTCGTCGTGGAGGTGGACCGGGACGGTAAGCGCCATCAGATCGAGTTCGCGGACGGTGGCTCGAAGAAGACGAAGCTCGAAGTGGTGGGGGACTCTCCCCGCGGTCGAACCGGTACCACGGTGACTTTCTGGCCCGACGGGACGCTGTTCGAGACCACCGAGTTCGTCGCCCGGACCATGCTCGAGCGCTTCCAGATGATGGCGTTCCTGAACAAGGGCCTGGAGATCCGCTTCAGCGACAAGCGAGAGGGTCACGACAACGAACCCGTCGTGTACAAGTACGCGGGCGGGATCGTCGACTTCGTGAAGCACGTGAACGCGACGAAAAACCCCCTGTTCAGCCGGGTCGGCTACATCGAGCAGAGCGACGAGGACGCCGAAGTCGAACTGGCCTTCCAGTGGAACGAGGGCTACCAGTCCGACGGCCTCCACAGCTTCGCCAACGGGATCGCGACGATCGGAGGCGGAACCCACGAGGAGGGTTTCCGCGCTGCCCTGACCACGGTCGTCAACAAGTACGCGAAGGCGAAGAACCTCCTCAAGGACAAGGACCCGAACCTGGGCGGCGAGGACGTCCGGGAAGGCCTCACGGGGATCATCTCGGTTCGTCTGCGGGACCCGCAGTTCGAGGGTCAGACCAAGGACAAGCTCGGCAACCCCGAGATCAAGACGCTGGTCCAGAAGGCGACGAACGAGAAGCTCGCGGACTGGTTGGAGGAGCACCCGACCGAGGCGAACAAGATCGTCAAGAAGGCGATCAACGCGCAGCGGGCGAGGGCGGCGGCTCGCAACGCCCGTGACGCGACCCGGCGGAAGAGCGCGCTCGACGGCGCCGGCATGCCCGACAAGCTCCGCGACTGCTCCAGCCGTGACCGGTCCGAGTGCGAGTTGTTCATCGTGGAGGGCGACTCGGCCGGTGGCTCGGCGACGAGCGCCCGCGATCCGAGGACCCAGGCGATCCTGCCGATCCGCGGCAAGATCCTCAACGTCGAGCGTGCCCGGCTCGACAAGATGCTCAAGAACGCCGAAGTACAGGCGTTGATCTCGGCGATCGGAGCCGGTTTCGGCGCCGACGAGTTCGATGTCACGAAGGCCCGATACGACCGGGTGATCCTGCTGTGCGACGCGGACGTCGACGGCAGCCATATCCGTACGCTGCTGCTCACCTTCTTCTTCCGGCACATGAAGGAACTCGTGGAGCAGCGCCACGTGTATATCGCCCAACCGCCGCTTTACTCGACGGTCGTTGGCAAGGAGAAGATCTATCTCAAGGACGACGTGGCCAAGGCCCGGTTCCTGGCGGAGAACCCGAACCACAAGAAGGAGTTCGCCCGCCTGAAGGGATTGGGCGAGATGGACTGGGAGGAACTGAAGGCCACGACGATGGACCCGACCTCCCGCACTCTCCTGCAGGTGAGCGTCGAACAGGCGGCGACCGCCGATACCGCGATCTCGACGCTGATGGGCGACGACGTCGAAGCCCGTAAGGACTTCATCAAGCGCAACGCGAAAGACGTGAGGTTCATCGACATCTGAACCGGCCCGTACGCCGATTCGACCTGACGACGCACCGAGGAACACATGGCTGACGAAGAACTTCCCCCGACCGAACCCACCGATACCGACACGTTCGACGGCGACGACCCGACCGTCACTCCGTTCGGTCTCATCGAACCGATCGAGATCGAGGACGAGATGGAACGCTCGTTCCTCGACTACTCGATGTCGGTCATCGTGTCGCGTGCGCTGCCCGACGTACGTGACGGCCTGAAGCCGGTGCATCGTCGGATCCTCTGGGGAATGCACGACGTCGGCGCGCGTCCGGACCGTCCGTTCATGAAGTGCGCCCGGGTCACCGGCGAGGTGATGGGCAAGTACCACCCCCATGGCGACAGTGCGATCTACGACGCGCTGGTACGTCTCGCCCAGCCGCACTCGCTACGGCACCCGCTCGTCGCTGGTCACGGCAACTTCGGGTCCCCCGACGACGGACCGGCTGCCGCCCGCTACACCGAATGCCGGCTCGATCCACTCGCGCTGTCGATGCTCCAGGACATCGGCGAGGAGACCGTCGACTTCGTCGACAACTACTCCGGTGAGTTCGAGGAGCCGTCAGTCCTCCCATCCCGGTTCCCGAACCTGCTGGTCAACGGAGGTCAGGGCATCGCGGTGGGTATGGCCACCAACANNNNCAACCTCGGCGAGGTGATCGACGCCACGGTCCACCTGATCGACAATCCCGACGCCACGCCCGACGACCTGATGGCCCACGTGAAGGGTCCGGACTTCCCGACCGGCGCTCTCATCATGGGACGGTCCGGGATCATGGACGCCTACCGCACCGGCAGGGGATCGATCCGCATGCGCGCGGTGGCCGAGATCGAGGAGACCAAGCGCGGCGGCGACCGGATCGTGATCTCGGAACTCCCGTACCAGGTCGGACCGCGTCAGGTCCTGGCCAAGATCAAGGAACTCGTGTCGGAGAAGGAGATCGAAGGGATCTCCGACGCGAACGACGAGTCCTCCGGAGGGAAGACCCGCATCGTCATCACGCTCAAGCGCGATGCGCCGGCGCTCATCATCCTGAACAACCTCTACAAGCGGACCCCGCTGCAGACGTCCTTCGCGGTGAACACGGTGGCGCTCGTCGACGGTGTGCCGCGGACCCTGAACCTGCGTGACGTCCTGTTCCACTACGTCGAGCACCAGGTCGACGTGGTCACCCGCCGTTCCGAGTACAGGCTTCGCAAGGCACGGGACCGAGCACACATCGTCGAAGGCCTTCTGAAGGCCCTCGATCTGATCGACGAGATCATCGCGACGATCAGGGCTTCGGCGGACAAGGAGGCGGCGCGGATCGCTCTCCAGGCGACACCGTTCGAGTTCTCGGAGGTGCAGGCCGAGTACATCCTCGACATGCAGCTGCACCGCCTCACCCGTCTGGGTCGGGCCCAACTCGAGGAGGAGATGGAAGAGCTGCGCAGGCGGATCGCCGAACTGGAGGCGATCCTTTCGGACCGTGGGGTGCTGCTCGAGGTCGTGAAGACCGAACTCGGTGAGATCCGTGAGAAGTTCGCCTCGGACCGCAAGTCGCAGATCACCTTCGATGCGGGCGACATGGACCTGGAGGACCTCATCGACGACGAGGACCTCGTCGTCACGATGACGGCCAAGGGATACGTGAAGACCGTCTCGGTCGACGCCTTCAAGAGCCAGGGTCGCGGAGGCCGCGGTGTGGCCGGGGCGAAGCTTCGTGACGAGGACTACATCGCGCACATCGTCACGACTACGGCCCACGCCTACCTCCTGTTCTTCTCGAACCTCGGTCGCGTGTACCGCCTGAAGGCGCACGAGATACCGATGAAGGAGCGGACCGCGCGTGGGACCGCGATCGTGAACCTGCTGCCGCTCCAGCC
>JAGQSN010000296.1 GCA_020439555.1 Acidimicrobiales bacterium
CCCCGACCCCGGCGGCATGAACCTGCCCCCGGCATCCCCCGGTAGCCGGGGTTCCCTCGCGCCCCCGCCCCCACCTCCACCGGCTCCGGTCGGCTCGATCGACTCCTGGCGAGGCCCCATCACGGGTCCGGCCACCGGTCCGTCCCCAGGCCTGGTCGTCGCACCCGAGCTTCTCGCTGCCGAACCGGTCTCGTCACGGAGGTACCTCAAGATCAGATCCGCCGGCAGGGCGTTCGTCCTGCTCGCGTTGATCAGCCTCGCGGTCTGGATGGGAACGGAGTCCCGTGCCCTCGCCTCGCTGGCCCTCGCCTGCATCGGAGCGCTGGCCGTGGACGCCTTCCTGGCCATGCGCGGGGTTCGCTCGGCGGAGATCTCGTTGACACCGACGGGAGACGCCGTATCCGACGAACCGACGAGATGGCTGCTGCGCGTCGACGACCTGCCCCGTCCCGTCAGCCTCCAGGCGGTCCGCCTGCCGAAGCCGGAGCCGGTCCTCGCTGAACAGGGACGGCCCGGCGTCATCTCGGTCCCTCCGACGGCGCGGGGCATCGTCCACTTCCTCGTGATCGACGCCGTGTGCGTCGGTCCGATCGGCCTCTTCCAGGCTGGGCGCCGGCACAGGGTCACACCGCCGGCACCGCTCGTCGTCAGGCCGAGGCCCGTCCCGGTTCACATCCGTTGGCCGATGCCGAGGGCTGTCGGCTTCGGCCTCTCGGAGACTGCACCGCGTGGCGACGACCTGTTCCGCAGCGTCCGGCCGTACCAACGTGGCGACGAACGTCGGAAGATCCACTGGAAGTCGACCGCGCACCACGGGGAACTGATGGTCCGCGAGGACGACGGAACGGGGGTCGTCGCACTGCAGGTGATCGTGCACCTGCACGTGCCGGGTCCGGCAGCCGAACGGGCGATCGGCAACGCGGCCTGGCTGACGGAGGCGGCCATCCAACGCGGGTGGCTCGTGCAGCTCGTGACACTCGACGACACACCGCCGGCGCCACGGATGCCGGTCATCGGTTCGCCTTTCGGCGCGATACCGGTCACGACTCCAGCACCCCACGCACCGCCCCAGACGCTGGCCCAGATGGTCCGTTCGGTGGACGAGGTGCGTCGCCAACTGGCGACCGCCGTCATCGGCCAACCGGCTTCGCCACCATGGAAGGGACTGAGCTGCGTGGTCGACGAGAGGGGTGTGCAATGGCCGTGACGGTCCCGCCTCCCCCGTCGCAGCCTTCGGGTACGTCTCCGGGGTCCCCGGTCCCACCGAGCGCTCCCGGACCCTTTGGTTGGAGGAGTGAGCCGGCCCGGGCCTCGTGGTGGTCAGTCGGCGCGGTGTTCGTGACGCTGACGCTCTCCGCTGTCATCGCGGTCTCTCTCGTGAAGCGGAGCGAAGCCGACGACGCCTCGAAGTGGATGACGACCCTCATCGTCGGGCTGGCTCTCGGTGCACTGATCGCGAACCTGACCCCTATCGGCAGGTACTTCAGACGTTGGTCGGCGATAGTCGTGGCGTTGGTGATCTGGGTGGTCGGGATGATCGCCCTCGGCCTGACCGGCGGCGCAGGCCTGAACGAGGATTCAGGGCTGTTCCTGTTCGGCCTGTGGTGCGTGATCGCGGCACTCGATCTGTGTTTCGTGAGCCGTCTGCGGACCATGGTGATCCTGTCGGGCCTCGTGATGGTGCCCCTCGTCGCCGCGCTCGATTCGAGCGCTCTCTTCTCGGCTTTCGCCTGGTTCAGCTCCGCCATCTTCGCCATGTGGCTCCTGTCCACGGACGAGCAGAGGGCCCTTCGCCGACCCGAACCGGTCGACGGCGTCGTAGGCAAACCCCGGGCACGCGGCTCGGACCTCGCCGTCACGATCGCGATGGCTCTGCTCGTGGGATTCACTCTCGCCTTCCTGATGAGCACGCCGTCGTGCTCGTTGAGTCCACTCGGTAAGGCCCTCGAGTGGATGCCGTGGCACCCGCAGATCAAACCTAACTGGGAGCCCGGCGACGGGCGTCCGCTGAGGCTCCTGGAACTGGACCGCAACGGCCACGAGACACGCACTTACCTGAACAAGAAGGGTCGCCGGTTCATGGTCGACCCGGCGACCGGTGAACCGTTCGGGGTCGTGGACCGCGACGGATCGACATCCGTGGTCGACCTGGACGGCCGGGAGGTCGGTCGCTTCGAGGACGGCGACTTCGTCGCCGTCGGTCCCGACGGCGAGGAGGTCCGATACCACCGGGACGACGACGGCTGGTACGTCGAGACGAAGGACGGCACCCGTTTCAGGATCGAACCGGGCGCTGCTACGACGATGAGGGACGAGTCGGGCCGCACCGTCGGCATCGTGCCCACGAACCGCCCCGGCCAGCTCCGGATCGACGCCAACGACCAGCGTCTCTCCGAACTGGACCGCGACGGGGACGGAATGATCCCGGCACCGAACGACGCCGTTCTCGACGCCACGACCGGCTACGGCGACTCCATCCGTTCGCAGCGGGTGGACGGAGAGACCAGCGTCGAGGATCCCGAACACGGCGAGCACCGCGTCTACAGGCATGAGGGTGACGGCTACGACGTGTCCGTCGACAGCGACTACGGCTCCGACGATGCGCACAGCTACCACGTCGACCGCAAGGACGACACGGTCACCGCCTACGACAGCGACGGCAACGAGGTCCTGTCCATCGACGTCGACCGGAAGGGCAATGCGCTGGACGACATCGACGGCAGGGACTTCGACATGGACGACCAGCAGCCGAAGCCCGACCGTGATCGACCGAGCCCACCGTGGAAGGCGATCGCCATCGTGGTGACGACCCTCGCTGCTCTGGGGGCGGCGTTCGCGTTCTGGGTCTGGTGGAAAAGGCGTCGGACCGAGGCCGAGGCCGCCGATCGCGACTGGGCGGAGGAGCAGGTCAGGCGATTGGAGGCGTGGGGCCGTGACCACACGTTTCCGAGGGAGCGAGCGGAGAGCGTCGTTCGCTACTTGACTCGCCTGGATTTCGAGATCGCACAGGACGGGACCCTCGCACCGCTCGGCGACGTTCTCGACGACGCCCTGTTCGGCAGGCGGCCCCTCCCCGTGGACACTCGTCTGCGCACCGAAGCGACCATCGACCGCCTCATCGAGGAGCACCCGAAACCGGGGCGGGCGGAACGCCTGCGCGGCGGCCCGGACCACGGCGGATCGAAGGGAATCCGGGATACCGACGATCGCGTAGGCTCGCCCCCTCAGCCCGTGTAGCTCAGTTGGTCAGAGCAGCCGCCTTGTAAGCGGCAGGCCGTGGGTTCGAATCCCACCGCGGGCTCCGATTGTCGAAACAGGGAAGCGTCAGTTCGAGCCCTTGGTTTCGAGGAACACCGTGCCGCTCGAGCCCGAGGAACTGTCGGTGACCGACACCGACATGGTGCGTTCCCCGTCGATGAACTTCGCCGAGCGGACCGCGCCGCTGTCCATGTCCATGGACGTCTTGTCCTTGACGTCCCATCCGTCGAGCTTCGAAGCGAAGTCGTCGAAGACCTCCTGGGCCGAGTCGGAGCTCGTGAAGGTGACGGAGATGCCTTGCGGGGTGGAGGTGCCGAACATCACCTTGACGCCGTCGGGGAACTCGATGTCCTTCGGCCAGTCCGCGGGGAGGCCCTCTCCGCCCTGGACGGTGCCGTCCTTGCCCTCGTACTTGAAATTCCCGTCACCGTCGGACTGATAGGTGCCGTCCTTGGACTCGATCTTGACGCTGCCGTCCTTCGAGTCGATGTCCACCTTTCCACCACCCTGCTGTTCGAGGGCATTCTCGGCCGCCTTCTCCGCCGCCTTCTCGCCGACCTTCTCGGCGGCCTTGCCACACCCCACGGACACCACCGCCAGCGGCACGAGCGCTGCTGCGGCGATGCGACGACCGATCGTTCTGTTCATCTGGGCCTCCGGGGGGGCGTCGCGGTCGCGACGGGGACTGATCGAGAGTATCCGTCGGTTGTGACGGCGATTCCTTTAGCGAGCGGAAAACTAGAACGCGTTCTACCCTGGTGGATGTCCCGAGCGAAGGGGTTTGGACATGACTGCGACCATCACCGACGAGCGCTACACGATCATCTCGGCGGACTGTCACGCCGGCGGATCGCACGCCGCGTACAGGGAGTACCTGGACCCGGAGTTCCGCGACGAGTTCGATGCCTGGCGAGGCCAGTACAAGAACCCTTACAAGGATCTCGGAGACGACCGGCGGCTGCGCAACTGGGACGACGACCTGCGCAACAGCCAGCAGGACGCCGACGGCGTGGCCGGGGAGGTCATCTTCCCGAACACCGTCCCGCCCTTCTTCCCGAGCTTCGTGCTGTTCGCCAAGCCACCGACGGCGGAGCAGTACCGCCAACGCCGAGCCGGCATCCAGGCACACAACCGTTGGCTCGTCGACTTCTGTTCGCGGTTCCCGGAGCGGCGCGCGGGAGTCGGTCAGATCTTCCTGAACGACGTCGAGGACGCCATCGACGACGTCCGCTGGATCAAGGAGCACGGGCTGCGGGGTGGGATCCTGCTGCCGAACGTGGCGCCCGACGTCGACTGGGTCAAGCCCCTCTACGACCCCTGCTACGACCCGCTCTGGGCGGTGTGCGAGGAACTGGAAGTACCGGTGAACGTGCACTCCGGGTCCGGCCAACCCGACTACGGGCGCTACCCGGTGTCGATGCTGCTCTACATCAACGAGGTCGCCTTCTACACGCAACGCCCGTTCGTGCAGTTGCTCCTGTCAGGCGTGTTCGAGCGGTTCCCCAAGCTGCGTTTCGTGATGACCGAGATCGGCTGCGCCTGGGTGCCGCCAATGCTGGCCCGCCTCGACGACATCCTCGCCACGATCCGGGACACGGGAGCGACCGGCGAGATCCGCTACCGGGACGACCAGGTGCTCCCCCGCTCCGCGACTGAGTACTTCCACCAGAACGTGTGGATGGGCGTGAGCTTCGCGAAGCCCGAGGACGTCGCCGCCCGGCACGAGATCGGCCTCGATCGGTTCATGTGGGGTTCGGACTACCCCCACGACGAAGGCACCCACCCCTACACCCGCGAGCACCTGCGGGCACGCTTCGCGGACGTCGATCCGACAGAGGTCCGGATGATGCTGGGCGAGAACGCGGCCGCCCTCTACGGCTTCGACATGGCCGCACTCGCTCCCCTCGCGTCACGGATCGGCCCGACCGTCGCAGAGGTCGCGACCCCGATCGACGTCGTGCCCGACAAGCACCTCGAACGGCTGTCCGGAGACCTCGATCCCGCCGCCATGAAGTAGGACCCGACGCCCGACGGGGCCACATGAGAAGGAACTCACCGCTTTCTCATGAGTTCCTCATGTTGGCTTGGCAGGCTGGTTCCGTGCGTTTCCCGAAGTCCATGTTCGCCGCCGCCGTGATCGTCGCCGTGCTCGGGGTCGCGTGGTTCGGCGCCGGTGCCGTCTACTCACGGTCCACGCCGACCCTGGGGACCGAACCGATCGTCGTCGGCCGGACGACCGGAACAGGCGGGCCGACCACGACGACTGAGGAGACCGCCGGATCGACGACGGCGACCAGCACGTCGCCGACGACGACCAGCCCGTCCACGGCCACGTCGATCGCACCGCCTCCCGAGGACCACGATCCCGACGACGGAGCCGAGGCCGTACCGGCGGTGCCGACCCAACGTGCCGGGACCGACGATGACGACCAGCATTCTCACGACGACGACCACGATGCCGACGATCCGGCCGACGAGGCCGAGGACTGAACGACGATGCCCGCGACCCGACGGTCGATCCTGCGCCCATGGGCGGCCCGCACCAGGATCGTCGCCTGGTTGTTGTCCCTCGTGCTCGTCGCTGTAGCGGCGAACCAACTGATCGCGTCACGGGTACTTCACGCACGGGTGGACGACGACCTCGTCGACGAGGTCGAGCACGAGTACGAGAAGTTCCGAACCGCTGCCGAGCTCTCGCCCACGTCGGGATCCGAACGGCCGACGAAGGTCTACGAGTTCCTGGACGGGTACCTCGCCACGAACGTCGCCGAACCGTCCGAGGCGTTGTTCTCGATCGTGGACGGACGGCCCGACCGCCGGAGTCGAGCCGAACCGCTCGCCCGCCTCGACAAGGACGCCGTCTTCGTCCGTCACGCTGCAGCGGCGCGGGCGCCCACGTTCGGTCGTTGGGACAGCGATGCGGGCGAAGTGCTCTACGGGGTGTTCCCCGTCAGGGTCGACGGGGACGACTCCTGGGGCCAGTTGGTGGTCGTCGAGTTCGCCGCACCTGCCCAGGCGAGGGCGAGTTCTACCCTCCGCACGCTCGCGCTGGTGAGCCTCGTCGG
Source organism: Acidimicrobiales bacterium (assembly GCA_020439555.1). Classification (GTDB taxonomy): domain Bacteria; phylum Actinomycetota; class Acidimicrobiia; order Acidimicrobiales; family Iamiaceae; genus Aquihabitans. The sequence goes on from JAGQSN010000296.1 coordinate 6,324, forward strand.
CACCCTGACAGCGGCGCTCGCCGCGTGGCTGGTGGCCGGTCGGATCCTGCGTCCAGTCCGTCAGGTGCGCGACACCGCCGAACGGATCGGTGAGGAGGGACTCGACGAACGGATCGTGGTGACAGGTGACGACGAGGTCGCTCAGCTCGCTCGCACCTTCAACCGGATGCTGGACCGGATCCAGTCCGCCTTCGCGGGGCAGCGGCAGTTCCTCGACGACGCCGGGCATGAGCTCCGCACACCGCTGACGGTCATCCGTGGTCACCTGGAGGTGATGGGAGACAGCGAGGAGGAGCGTGCCTGGACGCTCGGGCTGGTGACCGACGAGCTCGACCGGATGAGCCGAATCGTCGACGACCTCCTCCTGCTGGCCCGGTCCGAGCGGCCCGACTTCATTGCCCCGGAACCAGTCGATCTGGCCGATCTGACCGTCGAGGCGCTGGCGAAGGCGAGCGCCATGGCCGACCGGCGTTGGCTTCTGGACGAGGTTGCCGAGCAGTCGACGATGGCCGACCCCCAGCGGCTGACACAGGCGCTCATGCAGCTGACCGCGAACGCGGTCGAACACACCGACGGTGGGGGCAGGATCAGCTTCGGTTCGAAGGTGGCAGGTGACCGGATCCTCGTGTGGGTGGACGACGACGGCCCCGGGGTTCCTGTCGAGGACCGCGAGGCGATCTTCGACCGTTTCACCACAGCGGGTCGGCGTGGTCGGGATTCGACCGGGCTGGGTCTCGCGATCGTGCGTTCGATCGCGGAAGGCCACGGTGGAACCGCACGGGTGGAGGACGGCGCAGACGGAGGTGCACGCTTCGTCCTCGATCTCCCACTCCGACCCCCGGCCCACGATGGGAGCGGGGACCTCCGGGATTCGGCTCCGGTCGAGCAGACCCTCGTCGCCTCGGAGCCGACCACTTCGACCCACGTCGATCCGATGCCAGCACCAGAGAAGGTCCGCAGCACTTGAACCGCATCCTGATCGCCGAGGACGAGGAGCGCATCGCCTCCTTCCTGGAACGCGGACTCCGCAACAGCGGGTTCACCACCACGACCGTCGGTGACGGTGACGCTGCGTACGCGCACGCAAGGAGCGGTTCGTACGACCTGATGGTCCTCGATCTGGGCTTGCCGCGCCGGGACGGCCTCTCGGTCCTGCAAGGTCTGCGGGATGCGGGGGTGAGGATGCCCGTGATCATCCTCACGGCACGGGACTCGACCTCGGACACGGTCGCCGGCCTGGAGACGGGTGCGGACGACTACATGCCGAAGCCGTTCGCATTCGACGAACTGGTCGCACGGATCCGGCTCCGTCTCCGGGCGCAGGGCACGGCGGAGTCGACGGAGTTGACCGTCGGAGAGTTCAACCTGGACCTTCGGTCCCGCCGGGTGACGGTGGGAGAGCGATTCGTGGAGCTGACGGCCCGAGAGTTCGCGCTGGTGGAGACCCTCGCCCGTCACCGCGATCAGGTGCTCTCGAGGGAGCAGTTGCTCAGCCAGGTGTGGGGTTTCGACTTCGACCCAGGTTCGAACATCGTCGACGTCTACATCGGCTATCTGCGCCGCAAGCTCGGCAACGGATGGATCGAGACGGTCCGCGGTGTCGGCTACCGATTCGTCGAGGCGCGACCGACCTCCGCCTAGCCCGCGTCGGGCCGGCGGGGGTGGAGCCAGACGTCCTTCGGGTTGAGTCGTTCACCCGTTGCGGGTTCGTGGGTGGGTGCCGGGATGCCGCGTTCGGCTGCGGCCGACCGGGCCCTTCGTTCTGCGCGGCTTCGACCATCGCCCTCGGGCATCGGTCCAGGTGCTGATCCGGCCGATCCCGGCACCGGGTCACCGGGAGGACCCGCGGCCGACGGGTCCGTAGCCGACGCGTCCGGGGCCGGAAGCTCCGACCTGGTCGGGTCTCGACCGACGGGAGGATCTTCGCCGCCTCCGGGTCGTCGACACGAGGCATCGACGATCGGTTCGGGTTTCCCGGAGGGTTCCATGCGGCGGCCCCATTGGTCTCGCACGATGAGCCCGTCGGGGGTGTCGGCGTTGCCTTCGATGCCTAACAATCCGAGGTGGTGTTGACGGTGGTGTTTGCGACACAGACAGCAGAGATTCGACGTGTCGGTTCGGCCGCCGTGTTCCCAGTGAACGAT